>NZ_JBBOYW010000001.1:3607500-3907500 GCF_038008325.1 Lysinibacillus sp. FSL K6-0232
TCTCTTTTGCCAATAATCACTTTTTCAATATTTTCCAAAACAGCTTTTAACTGTGAATTCATAAGTCAAAATAACCTCCCATTTCTATAGAAAAATTATGTGAATTGCTCGATAACTTATCATAAGCATATCGAAATCTACTGTGTAACACAATTATCTGAAACCGCTATAAATAATTTAGTCTACTAAAGAGGAGCTGTTAGGAAAGAATAAATCTTCCTGACAGCCCCTCATTATTATATAACGTTATTATTCTTTAGGATGTTACAAAATTAATGTTTTTAATCCTATTTTTTCTAATAAAAATTGGAGGGCTAGGAGAAGTTAGTTGCTGCTTAACTTCTCTTAGCCTTTGTTATTTAGATGGACGAACGGTAACTATGGAGTCGCTTCTTTTGTTTGCTTATACGACTTAATTTTAATGCAGTTTCATTTAGCTCATGACGAATTTGCAAATTGCTATCGCTTTCCATATGTGTTACTGGTATCGAACGAGGTTGTCGTTGTTGCTTTGACACACTATTAGCATTAGTCTTTTTAACTTTATTTTTTTGCAAGTTGTTTTTAAATGGCTGCTGTTGATTTTGCCCAAAATTATGGCTAATATCCCCTGCATGTAAATATTGATTTTCCTGCCGAAAAACACTACTTGTCGTTGCATTTACTCTAGAAGTCCTCATAAAAAGTTACCCTCCCTTACATTTTATCTCTTTTGTAGGTATTTATATCGACATTTTACGCTAGATATCAACACTTTAGAACTATAATATAAAAAAGAGTTGGCAAAGGTGCTTTCGCCTTTACCAACTCTTTCCTTTTAAATATCATTTCCAAAAATCATCAAATATTGTAATTGGCAAATGGCGTTTATGCTGTGAACGCAAATAATAGCCCTCTAATGTTTTGCGAGCTGCCTCTGGAATTTCTTTTCCCTCTAAATAATCATCAATTTGATCGTACGACACACCAAGCGCTACCTCATCTGGCAACGCTGGACGATTTTCTTCTAAATCCGCAGTTGGTATTTTCGTATAAAGGTGCTTTGGACATTGAAGTTCCGCTAATAATTGCTTACCTTGTCGTTTATTTAAACGAAAGATTGGCACTAAGTCTGCGCCACCATCACCAAATTTTGTATAAAAGCCTGTAACAGCCTCCGCGGCATGATCAGTTCCTAATACAACTGCCCCATTCATGGCAGCAATTGAATATTGCACCTTCATACGCTCACGTGCTTTTTCATTCCCTTTGACAAAATCATTTAGCTCAACACCTGCATTTACTAAAGCTTCAACGCTTGCATCAACAGCATTTTTAATATTCACTGTATAGACTTTCGTTGGCTTTATATAATCAATGGCATCTTGGCAATCCTGTTCATCCGCCTGTACACCATATGGTAAACGAACAGCCCAAAATGAATACTTTGCTTCACCCACTTCTGCATTTAGCTCATCAACGGCAAGCTGTGCTAGCTTCCCTGTTAATGTTGAATCTTGACCGCCAGAAATACCAAGAACAAAGCCCTTTACAAAGCTATATCGCTTTGCATATTCCTTTAAAAAATCAATGGATTTTCGTATTTCCTGCTGTACATCTATTGTCGGTAATACATGTAATTCCTTAATAATTTGTTGCTGTAAGGTCATTGTTCTTATCTCTCCCTTTTACATTCGATTCACCATATTGTGCACTTCTTCAATATTACGCATTTTATTATCCCAGCATTTTTGGCTTAAATCGACTGGATATTCCTCTGGGTTCATTGCACGTTTATATTCATCCCATAGCAATTCTAAATTCTCTGCAGCATAATCACGCATTTGCACTAAGGTTGGATTTTGATAGTTGATTGCTCCATTTTTAATGACATGCTGATGTAAATTTTTTGCTTCGAAATTTGTGACAAACTTTGATACAAATGTATGGACTGGATGGAACATTTTAATGCGTTCCTCCGCCTGAGGGTTTTCATCGTGCATTGTAATATAGTCGCCCTCTGCCTTGCCATTCTTTTTATGAATAATACGATAAACATTTTTTAAGCCCGGTGTTGATACCTTTTCAGCATTTGCTGAGATTTTAATTGTATCCTCTAGCTGACCTTCACTGTTTTCGATAGCTACCATTTTATAAACAGCACCTAAAGCAGGCTGGTCATAGGCTGTAATCAACTTTGTACCAATCCCCCAAATATCAACTTTGGCACCTTGCGCTTTTAAATTTAAAATCGTGTATTCATCTAAGTCATTTGAAACAATAATTTTAGCATCATGGAAGCCTGCATCATCCAGCATACGGCGCGCTTCTTTTGATAGAAAGGCAATATCTCCACTATCTAAACGAATACCGATAAAATTAATTTTATCACCTAGCTCTTGTGCTACTTTGATAGCAGTTGGCACACCTGATTTCAGCGTATTATACGTGTCAACAAGAAAGACGCAATCTTGATGACGTTTAGCATAGGCATGGAATGCATCATAATCATTTTTATAAGCCTGTACTAATGCATGTGCATGTGTACCAGATACCGGAATGTTAAATAGCTTGCCTGCTCGAACATTGCTAGTGGAGGAAAAGCCACCAATAAATGCAGCACGTGTTCCCCAAATAGCAGCATCCATTTCATGTGCACGTCGCGTACCAAATTCCATAGCTACTTCGTTTTTAATAATTTGCTTAATACGGCTAGCCTTTGTGGCAATTAATGTTTGGTAATTCACAATGTTTAGCAGTGCTGTTTCAATAAGCTGTGCCTCTACTAATGGTGCTTCGATACGCACAATTGGCTCATTCGCAAAAACAAGCTCACCTTCCACCATGGAATACATGTCCCCTGTAAATCGAATATTTTGCAAATAATCAAGAAAGTCCTCTTGATAGCCTACTTCCTCACGTAAATATGCAATATCTGATTCACTAAAGCGGAAATCACGCAAGTAGTCCAACATTCTCTCTAGCCCAGCAAATATGGCATAGCCATTGCCAAACGGTAATTTCCTAAAATATAATTCAAAAACAGCATTTTTATTATGTATGCCGTCAGCCCAATAGGACTCCGCCATATTGATTTGATATAAGTCTGTGTGTAGCGCTAAGCTATCATCTGTATAGTTTGAACTCACAAAAACCCCTTCTTCCGCTTTGATAATTAGTCCTAGTATACACTATATACCCAAATTCTTGCGTTTTATATCCTTATGATTAGATGTTAGATTTCCTAACATTAATAGTCAGAAAATTTAGAACCGTACACATTTTAGACACATTTTTTAGCACCGCTTACATTCCCTTTATAAAAACCTTTTGTCTAAAATACTTCGAGAACAGAAATATAACACGTAATAAAACATTACATAAGTTTCAAAATAATAATTGCACTAATGTCCACATCGCTTTAACATGTAAATTAAAATTACCCAAGGAGCTGGTAGTGATGAAAAAAATTGAAGCAATCATTCGTCCTGAAGTTTTTGGAGCCGTAAGGGACGCACTTGCACAGGAAGGAATTGCAGGTCTAAGTGTTTCTGAAATTGCTGGCTGCGGCCGTCAATTAGGAAGAACAGGTCTATTTCGTGGCAATACGTACGAAATTGAGTTTTTACCTAAATTAAAATTAGAAATGGTTGTCGATGACGGCAAAGTTGATGCGACAGTTGAAGTTTTATTGCGCGAAGCAGCGACTGGTCAAGTTGGCGATGGGAAAATTTTTATTTATCCAGTAGAGCAAGCAATTCGTATCCGTACAAAAGAAGTCGGATCAATTGCAGTAGAATAAGGAGGCGATATAGATGGATGAGGTTCTATTATCTGTTAATTTAGTTTGGGTGATGCTTGGAACAATTTTAGTGTTCTTTATGCATGCAGGATTTGCCATGGTTGAAGCAGGATTTACACGCTCAAAAAATGCAGTCAATATTATTATGAAAAATTTCCTTACCATTTCACTTGGGGGTATTATCTATTTTTTATGTGGCTATGCCATTATGTTTGGGGACACAGCAGGCGGCATTATCGGCACAAGCGGCTTTGCATTAAAGGGGGTGGATGATCTTTCATTCTTTATCTTCCAAACAATGTTTGCTGCAACAGGTGCAACGATTTTATCAGGTGCAGTTGCAGAACGTACAAATATTTTTGCTTATGTTGCTATTATTATACTTATGACTTTAGTAGTTTATCCTGTTGTTGGTCACTGGGTTTGGAGTGGTCAGGGCTGGTTAACAGACTTAGGCTTTATCGATTTTGCTGGCTCAACGGTTGTGCACTTAACAGGCGCTATTGCAGCATTCATTGCAGCGGTTATGGTTGGACCGCGACTAGGTAAATACGATGAAAATGGTCGTGTTAATGTTATTACAGGGCATAGTATTCCATTAGGTGCTTTAGGTGTGTTTCTACTATGGTTCGGTTGGTTTGGCTTTAATGGTGCATCCACTTTAGCAGCTGACCCTGAGCTAGTGCCGAATGTTATTGCTAATACATTTTTTGCAGCAGCCGCTGGTGTTGTAGCAACTGCCTTCTATACAAATTTTCGTTATGGACATATTGATGGCTCCCTAACATTAAACGGTGCTTTAGCAGGACTTGTAGGAATTACAGCAGGTGCCGCAAATGTTAGCATTGTTGGTGCTATTATCATCGGAATCATTGCGGCTCCATTGCTTGTCGAAGGTGTACGCTTCATTGAATGGAAGCTAAAGGTGGACGATCCAGTAGGCGCAATTGCAGTTCATGGTATTTGCGGTATTTGGGGAACATTAGCTGTTGGATTATTTGATATCGGTGGTCAAGGCTTATTCTATGGAGGCGGCTTCGCGCTACTAGGTATTCAAGCAATCGGCGTTATTGCTACAATTGCTTGGGTTAGCATATCTGTAACAGCAGGTCTATTCATTATTAAAGCCTTTATCCCATTACGTGTAACCGTAGAGGAGGAAGTTGCAGGCCTTGATGTGATGGAGCATGGAACGCCAGCTTACGAATTCCAAGATATCTTTAAAAGCTCCGCTGTACGAGGAGAAACGTTCGCTCATCGTTTAACGCATTTTGGTAAAACACCAAACAATGTACACGAGGAGCACGTATAGTCAGGCGTTAAATCTGCGCTGTCATCTCAGTGATGGCAGGCAGATTTTTTTAAGCTTATCAGTTTATGCCCTCTAACTCTAATAAAAATTGCTTCATAGCAAGACCACTTCGAAAGCCTGTTAACTGACCATTTTTACCAATCACACGATGACATGGAATAATGGCTAATATCGGGTTTGCGCCAATTGCTCCACCTACAGCTCTTACTGCCTTTGGATTTCCAATACGTTGTGCAATATCTGCGTACGATACAGTTGTGCCATATGGTAGTTCTTTCAATGCATCCCATACAGCTAATTGAAAGGGCGTTCCCTTCACATGGATAGGCACATCAAATTCAGTAAGCTCCTTTTTAAAATAGGCTGTTAATTGTTCTTTATAGGGCTGTAGCTTTTCTTTATTGTCCTCAAAGCGATATCCTTTAAACGGCTTTCGTGCCCACACTTCAACCTCATCAAATGGCATATTTGGTGTGCCAATATAAACAATGCCCTTATCTGAAGCCACAATATACATATCTCCTTGCTCATATGTAAATTGATCAACATATAATACTGTCATTGCCTCTGCTCCTTATTTTGCTTATTTTCATCGGTTCATCTGCATCTTTTTCGCATTTCATGCTACAGTTAGTTTACTTAATTATTACAAAGGAGTATCCACCCATGAATATGCTATACGAACCTGCTATTCACTTTCAACAAGTTCATTTCTCAGTAAATGCTAAAACAATATTAAAGTCAATTACAGGATCATTTCCAAAAGGTCAAATTACTACATTAGTTGGCCCTTCTGGTGCAGGTAAAACAACCTTACTGAAATTGTGTAATGGTCTGCTTTCAGCAACAGCAGGACATATACTTATTGATAATCATCCTATTTCTACCTATGAACCAACAGCCTTACGAAGAAATGTTGGTATTGCTCTACAGGCAGCACCAATGATAACAGGTACTGTTTGGGAAAACCTTGCCCTTCCTCGCACACTGCAAGGGAAAAAACTCTCACAGCAAGAAGCAATCCAATATTTAGAGGATGTCGGATTAGATAAAAGCTTTTTACATCACTCAATCGATGAATTATCAGGAGGACAGCGGCAAAAGGTTTCGATTGCACGAACACTTATTAACCAGTCCTTGATTTTATTATTAGATGAAATTACATCCGCACTTGACCGTCAATCTGTTCAAGAAATTGAAAAGCTAATTGTAACCATTAATCAAAAATACAATGTCACAATGATTTGGATTACACATAATTTACAGCAAGCATTAACAATTGGTCATTATACATGGGTTATGATGGATGGTGAGCTAATTGAGGCTGGCAAAAGCACCTTACTCAATGCACCAACAAACCCACGTGTAGCAGAATTTATTCAGGGGGTGAATTTATGACATATACAGCACTATCACTCACATTAATATTTGTCTGCATTCCCCTTCTACTATCCAAAACATTAAAGCTAGGACTTGAAAAAGATACACTTATCGCAACAGTGCGCTCTATCATCCAATTACTTGCAGTAGGCTATATTTTAAAATTTGTCTTTGATACCAACAGTTATAGCTATATTTTTCTAATGGTCGCATTAATGATTATTGTTGCTACATTAAATGCACGTAAAAAAGGAGCAGGTATCAAAGGCATAACGTGGAAAATAGCACTTACTCTTGTTGCGGTAGAAATGGTTACACAAGGTGTCTTGCTTGGCTTTCACATTGTACCAGCAACTGCTCAATATATCATTCCTATTAGCGGTATGTTAATCGGCAATTCCATGGTATTATCCATTTTATTTTTAAATCGTTTTACAGCGGAAATTACCAGCCATAAAGATGAAATGGAGCTTATTTTATCACTAGGTGGAACACCGAAGCAGGCTATCCATCGACAGCTTATTAATGCGGTAAAGGCTAGTATGATTCCTACTATTGAAAGCCAAAAAACAATCGGCTTAGTACAGCTACCAGGTATGATGAGCGGGCAAATTATCGGTGGCGCTGACCCGATACAGGCTGTGCAATTTCAGCTCCTCATTATTTTTGCATTATTAACAACAGCAACATTATCAAGCATCATGATTGGCTTTTTAAGCTATCCTGCATTATTTAATGAGCGCATGCAAATACTTAGTACGAAATAATTATAGTTTTAAAATTTTATGTTATACTAAAAAGAAAATGCAGTTAGGAGAATGACCATGTTATTACGCGATTTTTTCATCCATTTATCTGAAAACCAACTATTAAATAGTGCTGCAAAGAAATACGGTCTAAAATTGGGCGCACAAAGTGTAGTAGCTGGTACAAATGTTGAAGAAACAATTGCAAGCATTAAAGAACTGAATGCGCATAATATTTCTTGTACAGTAGACAACCTAGGTGAATTCGTTTCAAGTAAAGAAGAAGCAACAAAAGCAAAAGAGCAAATCCTTACTGTTATTGAAGCTATTCATGAAAACAGTGTTGATGCACATATTTCATTAAAGCCTTCTCAACTGGGCTTAGATATTGATGTTGATTTTTGCTACGACAATCTATATGAAATTGTAGAAAAAGCCGCTGCCTATGATATATTTGTTAACTTCGATATGGAGGACTATGGTCGTCTTCAAATCTCCTTTGATATGGTGGAAGAGCTATCAAAAACATTTGATAATGTTGGAACAGTGATTCAATCATACTTTTATCGTGCCAAAGAAGATATTGAAAAATTCAAGGACTACCGTCTTCGCATTGTAAAAGGTGCTTATAAAGAACCTATCGAGGTCGCATACCAAGATAAATTAGATATTGATTTAAACTTTATTGAGTTAATTGAGTATCACCTACTACATGGTAAGTTTACATCGATTGCAACACATGACCATAATATCATTGCACATGTAAAACGCTTTGTAGCAGAGCATAATATTCCGCTTGATAAATTTGAATTCCAAATGCTCTATGGCTTCCGTACAGATATGCAAAAGGAGCTTGCAAAAGAAGGCTATAACTTCTGTGTCTATGTGCCGTTTGGCGAAGATTGGTACGGCTACTTTATGCGTCGCCTAGCTGAACGTCCACAAAACCTTAACCTTGTGACAAAGCAAGTATTTACGAAAAAAACAAACACAGTGCTTGCAGTAGCAGCAGGTGCATTTGTACTTGGACGTTTAACAAAGCGCAAAAAATAAAGCTCTAAAAAAGAACCTTGCCGCATTTCATTTACTGCGATAAGGTTCTTTTTTTATTTATTCCAGCCCTTCTCTTTAAAGCGTGCAATGGCTTCAATGCGATTGCCGACATTTAATTTTTCTAAAATCGTGGAAATATAGTTGCGCACCGTTCCTGCTGAAAGAAATAGCTCTGCCGCAATTTCCTTTGTTGTTTTGCCCTCTGCTACCAGTGTGAGCACCTGACTTTCACGCTCCGTTAAAGGATTTTCACTATCATCCTCATAAACAAAATCAACAAGCTCTGGTGCATAAATACGTTTACCATCCATAATTGTACGAATAGCACTTACTAACTCCTCAATAGGGCTATCTTTTAATAAATATCCCCGTACACTTGCTTTGCGAGCACGCTCAAAATAACCAGGTCTTGCAAATGTTGTTAAGATAATAACCTTACATGCAGAGCCAGCACTGTGCAACTCCTCTGCAGCATCTAAACCTGTTTTCACTGGCATTTCAATATCCATAATACAAATATCAGGCTGATGCTCATCAACAAGCATCAATGCTTCCTCACCATTTTTTGCTAAGCCAACGACCTCCATATCTTCCTCCATACTCAATAAAGAACGAAGAGCGCCTAATAGCATCCCTTGATCTTCAGCAATCACAATTCGTATCATGTCATCAGCCTCTTTTCTATATGTTCTTTAGATTTTCTTGGACACTTTGATGTGTAATCGTTACTGGAATGGTTACGGTTAATGTCGTTCCTTCATCACTTTCAATTTTAAAGGAGCCATTGATAAACTCTAAACGTTCCTGCATCCCCTTTAAGCCATTCCCTGTTTTCCATGCTTGCCTTTTCTTAATGCCCTGTCCATTATCTCGAACAATCAAATAAACCTCTTTAAAATTTTGATGGAAGGCAATCTCACACTTTGTAGCACCACTATGTTTGACAACATTATTGACAGCCTCTTTTAAGCACATGGATAAAACATTCTCTACAAGCGGTGGCACATGTAATGCATGTTTATCGCCTTCAAACACAAATTCCATTTCCGCAGCCTTTAATATTTGGGAGATACGCATAAGCTCATCCTCAAATTTTGCTGTGCGCATGTCTGACACTAATTCACGTACCTCTTTTAAAGCGATACTAGCTGTTTGACGTATATCCTTAATTTCTATTAAAGCCTGCTGTGGATCACGTTCAATCAGCCTAGATGCTAAGTCACTTTTCAAGCCAATCATGGACAATTTTTGACCCAATGTATCATGAAGGTCACGCGCAATACGCTGGCGCTCCTCAAAAACAATTAATTCTGCAATACGCTCATTAGCCGTTTCTAGCTGCCCCTCTAAGTTTTCACGCTTATTTTTGGAATAAATGGTTAATGGCAACAAGACAACCGCTAAAATCGTTAACACAACAAACGGTAGCTGTGATAAAAATAATTGAAGCTCAATAAAAAAGCCAATACCTGTTGAAATAACTGTAAAGCCAATATGCAAGCCATACATAATATAGAAGCCAACAGGTCGTCGTATATTGCCAATAAAAAAGGCTGTAAAAATGGATAAATAGACATACCCATATAAAATCGTCATCACAATATTAATGACCATTTCAAAGCTAATCCACATATACACTAAGCCGCTTTTCGAATTCACAGAAAATCGATAGAAAATAAAATAAACCATTAAAAAGGTAATGCCAATAGTTATTTCTATGTAGGATGATTTCCGAAAAATAAAGAAAAACGGGAGGAAGCAAAAAATAACCCATAAATATACACTGAGCATTGGACTATTTGGAATAATACTATGCCATTTCCTCAACATAATCTCACGCTCTTTTCCTACTTTTACCTTATTATAACAAGAAAATTATATTTGTGCCCATTTCACTTTGGACATAGCTTGATTGACTACATTCAAAACAGCCATCCCCCTTTTAAAAGAGATGGCTGTTTTAAGCTAAGCAGCAATACTGCCTCTAGCCTTGCGTCTTATAATCTCATTTACTTCTTTAAATGTGACAAATTTACCTTGCTCTTCATCATATAGCTTATAACGGATTGACTCTAAACTTGTACGTAAAGTAATCGTTGTCGCCATGTGTAATGGTGGTGTTTCATTATGTGCTTTTTCAAGATTATAGTTAGGTACACGAGGAGCTAAATGATGCACATGATGGAAACCAATATTCCCTGTCACCCATTGCAAAATTTTTGGTAATTTATAATATGAACTACCTTCAACTGCCGCCTTTACATAATCCCACTCGGAGTCATGTTCAAAATAAGAATCTTCATATGTGTGTTGAATATAAAATAACCAAATACCAAGAGAACCAGCAACAAACAATGTAACGCCCTGCACTAATAAAAATGCCTGCCAGCCCATAAAGTAAATTAAAACAGCACAAATTGCTAGCATCACAATATTTGTTGAAATTGTGTTAAGACGTTCCTTCTTTTTCGCGTCTTTACGATTAAAGCGATTTAAAATAAGCACCATATATAAAGGTCCTAATCCAAACATTACAAATGGATTGCGATAAAAACGATACCATAAGCGCTGCCCTTTAGATGCTTGCATATATTCTTCCACTGTCATCATATCAATATCACCAATACCACGCTTATCTAGGTTTGAGCTTGTTGCATGGTGAATTGTATGCTCACGTTTCCATTTTTCATAGGGGAATGATGTTAACACGCCTGTAAAAAATCCAACCCAGTCGTTTGCCTTTTTACTTTTGAAAAATGAGCCGTGTGTACAATCGTGAAAGATAATAAATGTTCGTACAACAAAGCCAGCTGAAATAATGCTTAAGCCAACTGTTAACCACGGTGAAACATCTACTAATAAATAGCCAGCTACCCATAGTGCAAGTAACGGTGCAATGGTATTAATCATTTGAAATACACTTTTACGTGTATCTGATTTGGCAAATGGCGCTACATCTTGACGCAATTTTTTTGTTTTTTCTTTAATTGTTGCCATCCTTTACTCCCTCGTTTCCTTTTTCCTTATGATCTCATCATAAAACAAGAGTATAAGTCAGCAACAGACGCAAACATCATAAAAAGGATATGACATTTGTCATATCCTTTAGACTGAAGACAACGAATAGTGTTTATTGCTTTTCTAGGATAAGTGCATGTTTCCCCATCTCTTCATAACTTTTAAAAAACGCATCGAAATTATACGCTACTCGCCCCTTTAAAGGGTTCATCGCTTGGACTTTACCTTCTTTATATCCAATCAAAACAACCGCAGTAAATCGACCTTTCACCTCCGTAAAAACAGATTGATCGTGAATAATTACTATATTTCTGTAGATTTATCAGCTTTTCAGTGCTCTCTCAAACAGCCAACCACACTACTTTTCGATGAGGTGACTAGCTTACAGCTCTGGCCCTTTTAATTGTAATTGATAAAACACCAAATCCAACCACTCATCAAATTTATAGCCTGCATTCTTAATGGTGCCTGCATATTCAAAGCCTAATTTTTCATGTGCCCTCATGCTAGCAATATTTTCACCATCAATACCAGCAATTAGTGTTTTCA
This sequence comes from Lysinibacillus sp. FSL K6-0232, assembly GCF_038008325.1. Lineage (NCBI taxonomy): Bacteria > Bacillati > Bacillota > Bacilli > Caryophanales > Bacillaceae > Lysinibacillus > Lysinibacillus sp. FSL K6-0232. The sequence goes on from NZ_JBBOYW010000001.1 coordinate 3,619,340, forward strand.
CACCCTGCTCCTCCGCAATGGCGATTAGCTTATACATTAGCTTTGTAGCAATGCCCTTTTGATAATGCTCCTTGTGCACATAGACAGAATGCTCCATTGTATACTGATAACCTGGATATGGACGGAACTGGCTATATGTTGCAAAACCAGCTACCATGCCATTGTCCTCAAAGACAAGCAATGGATTTCCCGCTGCCTGCTGCTCTTTAAACCATTGTACTTTTTCCTCTAATGTTTGAATGTCATAACGATAAACTGCCTTGCTTGTTAAAATAATATCATTATAAATAGCCAACACCTCAGGTATATCAGCCTCTTCCATCATGCGAATCATCCAGCTCATCTCCTTTTTGTCACAAAATGACCCTCCATAAGAAAAGAGGGTCATGTTTATTATACTTTACATTTTATACATTAAAGTAGCGAGCATCAGGATGTGCAAAAACAATGGCTGATACAGATGCCTCTGGCTCCATCATAAAGCCTTCTGTTAAATGAACACCGATATCCTCAGGCTTTAACAGACCAAATAACTTCTCCTGATCCTCTAAGTTTGGACATGCAGGATAGCCGAATGAAAAGCGTTGCCCTTGATATTTCGCTGCAAAACGATCACGCATTGTGAAATCTGTTGCATCTGGGAAGCCCCATTGATCACGGATTTCCTGATGCATACGTTCCGCAAAGCCCTCTGCTAATTCTAGTGCAGTCGATTGTAGGGCATGACTTTCAAGGAATTTTCCGTCCTCTTTTAATTGACGAGCCTGTGCCATTACCCCTTGCCCAGCCGTTACTACCATTAGCGCAATATAATCCATTTCGCCACTATCAACTGTTTTTAAGAAATCAGCAAGGCATAAAAACGGTTCTACTTGCTGGCGTGGGAACGTAAAGCGTTCAATTTCTGTTTTGCTATCAGCAGGATCATAAACAATTACATCATCCCCATCTGCTTGTGCAGGGAAAAATTGATATAAACCAGATGGCTTTAACAAATCACTTCTTAAATAATCATCCACTAACTCTTTGAGCTCCGTTGCTCTTGCATCGCCAGCATCTAATAATTGCTGTACTTGCCCTTTTAAGCCTAAATGATGCCCTAGCAATGTACGCATATTTACATATGGATATAAATGCGATACAGAGTAGTCCTTCTTCACATGGCGGCGTAAATCAGCAGGTACAAATACAGCTGCTTCCTTCACTGTACGAGCAGGCTTAACCGTTACTTCTTTTGCAGGACGAGCAGCACGCTTGGCATCTGCCTCTAAGCGTTGCTGACGAGACTCTTTGATTTCCTCTAAGAAGCTTTCACGCGCTTCCTTATCCATCAAACGATTTGCTTGCTCAAGCCCCTGCATAGCATCCTTCGCATAAATAACAGGGCCGTTGTATTCATTAGCAATTTTTGTTTCTGTAAAGCGTCGAGATAATGCTGCGCCACCAACCAAAATTGGTACATCAATCCCTGCCTCTTTAAAATCTTGTGCAGTAATTACCATTTGCTGTGCTGATTTAACAAGCAAGCCTGATAAGCCGATAAAATCAGGCTTTTCCTTACGAATAGCTTCTATTAATTGGGCTGGCGTTACCTTAATACCTAAATCAACAACCTTATAGCCATTATTACTTAAAATAATATCAACAAGGTTTTTCCCAATATCGTGCACATCACCTTTTACAGTAGCGAGCACCATTTTACCTTTACCAGCGCTCTCATCATTTTTTTCCATAAATTGCTCTAAATACGCAACAGCAGCCTTCATCACACCTGCTGATTGTAAAACTTCAGCAACAATTAACTGATTGTCATTAAATAAACGACCTACCTCAGCCATACCATCCATTAAAGGTCCATTAATAATATCCAGTGGTGACTCAAAGATTTCACGAGCAGCCTCCAAATCCTCAATAAGCCCCTCTTTTGTACCTTCTAATATATAGTAAGCTAAACGTCCTTCCACCGTTTTAGGAATATCCGCTTCCGTTTTTTCTTTCTTTTTATCACGATAGAAATCAGTAAATACGGCTAATGTTTCATCATTTGTATTAAATAATAAATCATTCGCTAGCTTAATTTCCTCTTCTGGAATAGACGCGTAACGCTCTAGCTTTTCCGTATTAACAATGGCATAATCTAAGCCTGCCTGTGTACAATGGTAAAGATAGACAGCATTTAACACTTCACGTCCAACAGGTGGTAAGCCAAATGAAATATTACTTACACCAAGCACCGTTAACGCTCGTGGCATTTTTTCTTTAATTAGACGAATCCCTTCAACTGTTTCCAGTGCAGAGCCAATATATTGCTCATCACCCGTACCTACTGGGAACATTAACGGATCAAAAATAATATCCTCTGGTGCAAGTCCCCATTTTTCGGTTAACAACTTGTAGGAACGTTCAGCAATTTCCAGCTTGCGATGACGATCAACTGCCATCCCCTGCTCATCAATTGTACCGACAACAACAGCAGCACCATATTTCTTCACAAGTGGCATAACAGCATCAAAGCGTTCTTCCCCATCCTCTAAGTTAATGGAGTTAATAATAGCTTTACCTTGTGAAAACTTCAGTGCTTCCTCAATGACTTTTTCATCAGTTGAGTCAATCACAAGAGGAACCTTCACCTTTTTGACAACCTCTTGCATAAAGCCACGCATATCTGCTAACTCATCACGGTCAGGGTTCGCTAAGCAAATATCAATAACATGTGCGCCATTTTTCACTTGTGCACGTGCAATTTCTGCTGCTTCCTCAAATTTCCCATCAATAATTAAATTTTTAAACTTACGGGAGCCAATGACATTTGTTCGTTCACCAATAAATAATGGACGCATTGAATCGTCATATAATAATGGCTCGATTCCTGAAACAGCATGACCATGTGTTGCTTCAGGTAATTGGCGTGGTTTTGCATCCTTTAACACTTCACGAATAGCTGCAATATGGGCTGGCGTTGTACCACAGCACCCTCCTACAATATTCAGCCAGCCTTTTTCTGCAAAGCCCTTTAGCTTTTGCGATAACGATTCTGGCGACTCATGATAACAGCCTTCCTCATCAGGTAAGCCTGCATTTGGATAACAGCTAATATAGCCTGTTGACAGCTCTGCTAATGAACGAATATGATCCGTCATAAACTCTGGCCCTGTTGCACAGTTTAAGCCCACTGATAATGGTTGAATATGCTCAATGGAAATATAAAAGGCATCAATAGTTTGCCCTGCAAGCGTTGTGCCCATTGGCTCAATTGTTCCTGAAATCATCACAGGTAGTTCTTTTCCAGTTGCCTCAAAAGCACGCGCTACACCTAGTGTACCTGCCTTGACATTTAACATATCCTGACTTGTTTCAAGCAACAATACATCTGCGCCTGCCTCAATTAATGCCTTTGCCTGCACATAAAAATTTTCCTCTAGCTCATCAAATGTAATACCACCTGTTACGGATAATGTTTTTGTTGTTGGTCCCATAGCTCCCGCAACAAAGCGTGGCCAATCAGATGTGGAAAAGCTATCCACTGCTTGGCGAGCAATTTCTACTGCACGCTTATTAATTTCCTCTGCTTTTGCACCAAGATTATACTCATTTAACACAATCGGCGTTCCACCAAATGTATTGGTACAAATAATATCTGCGCCTGCCTCCAAATATTTGCAGTGAACTTTCTCAATAATATCTGGTCTAGTGAGCACAAGATTTTCATTACAGCCATCGAGCTCCTCACCACCAAAATCCTCAGCTGATAAGTTTTCATTTTGCAACATTGTACCCATTGCGCCATCAAGGATTAAAATACGTTTCTCTAGTTGCTCTTCAATCAAGTGCTTAACCATCTATGCTTACTCCTTTTTTCTGTTCGTCCAATTGTTTGATATATTTCATTAACTCTAGTGTGACATCATAGCGTAAAAACGGTGTAATTAGGTAAATTCCATTGAAGTATTGTGCAGCCACTTCCACTAATTCCTTAGCAATGGCAATACCCTCCTGTGTTGCACGTTCCTTATCATCACCACAAGCTTTCATTCTTGCTAGAGCATCCTCTGATAATTTTATACCGGGAACCTCATGATGTAAAAACTCTGCGCTTTTATAGCTTGTGACTGGCATAATTCCAAGATAAATAGGTGCTTGTAAATGCTTTGTTGCCTCATAAATTTCCACAATTTTTTCTTTTGTATAAACAGGCTGTGAAATAAAGTAGTCAGCACCGTGCTCGATTTTTTTCTCTAAACGAGCTACTGCACGATCTAATACGCGCACATTTGGGTTAAAGGCAGCAGCAACTGAAAAGCTCGCTTTTTTACGAAGGGGCTTGCCTGAGAACGAAACACCTTCATTTAACTGCTTAATTAATTGGATTAATTCCATTGAAGATACATCATAAACACTTGTTGCTCCTGGGAAATCGCCTACTTTTGTAGGGTCACCTGTCACAGCTAGCACATCATGAATACCTAAAGCATTAAGCCCCATTAAATGTGACTGAAGACCAATTAAATTACGGTCTCGACATGTAATATGTGTAAGGGGACGTACACCATATGTTTCCTTTAATAATGCACCCATCGCAATATTACTAATGCGTGGAGAGGCTAGTGAGTTGTCTGCCATCATCACAACATCAGCACCAGCATTATATAATTGCTGCGCTCCCTCAATAAAGCCATCAATCTCTAAATGCCTTGGTGTATCTAGCTCTACAATTACAGAACGTTCACGCTTGACCTTTTCATAAAGAGATTCATGCTTAGCTGGTTCTGCTTCACGAACAACCTCAATTTTCACTGGCTTTGCATGCTTTTCACTAACTGGTGATAGCTCCTCTAAGTATTTCTTAGCTGCTGCAATATGTTTTGGCGTTGTACCACAGCACCCTCCAATTAAACGCACGCCTTGATCACGCAACGCTACAGCTGCTCGACCAAAATAATCAGCCTCTGATTCATAAACAACACGCCCATCCTCTAAATCAAGAAGCGAAGCATTTGGGTAAGCTGACATAAATGCCTTTTTAGGAAGCTCAACGCCTTCAAATGCTTGAATTGTATGATGCGGACCTAAACGGCAGTTTACACCAACCACATCTGCACCCAATGCCTCTAGATCATGCAATGCCTCATTTAAAGAAAGCCCATTTTGCAGCACACCTGGCTCATGCATTGACACTTGTGCAATAATCGGTAAAGCTGTTTTTGCTCGTAGCATTGTTAATGTCGCTGTTAACTCTTCAAAATCATAATACGTTTCAAGTAAAAGACCATCTGGATTCCCTGCCAGTAACACTGTTGCCTGCTCTTCGACAGCTGCTAGTATTTCCTCTAATGTTGCATCACTTTTACGAATGCCACGAATACCACCAATTGTTCCTAGCACAAATTGACCGCCATCCGCCGCTGCTCGTTTTGCAATTGTGATGGCCGCTTCATTAAATTGCTGAACACGTGACTCTAATCCATAACGAACTAATTTAATAGCATTTGCTCCATACGTATTTGTTTGAATCACATCAGCACCCGCTGCAATATATTCTCTATGAATCTTTTCAATTAATTCAGGCTTCTGTATATTCATTTCCTCATGGCAATATTCTAAGCCGTAGCCATAGAGTACCGTCCCTATTGCACCATCTGCCGTCAATACATGTGTTTTTAATCTTTCAAGTAATCCCATAAAATTGCCTCTCTTCCTTCTTAACTCTATCATTATCAACTATGCTTCAACATAATTGGAAGTTTTCGATCATCTCAAAAGAAAAAGCCCTCTTTCATAAAAAGAAGGCTTTAACGATTTGTCAATGTTGTTCCTTCTCATCTTCGACTACAAGAGTCTTCTGGATTTAGCACCTGACATAATGTTGGTTGCTGAAGCTTCATTGGGCCAGTCCCTCAGCTTCTCTTGATAAGAATTAAGTATGAATTTTTTAAATAATTAAAAGAATCATATCGTTTACAGGCGATTGAGTCAAGACTATTTCACAGAACAAAGTAATTTTTCGCTTAAAGTCTTAGAATTTAACTAATTTCTCTGCAAGCTCCTCGCCAATCTTTTTCCCATTTTGAATACAGGCACCAATGCCTACACCAAAATAAGAGCAGCCTGCAATCGCTAAATTCGGATAATTTTTATCTAGCTCCTGTTGCAGCCCTTGCAATGCCTCACGATGTGCTAAATCATATTTAGGCATTTGATCGATCCATTTTGTTACATTGACAACAGTAGGCTGCTCCTCAATCCCCAAGCTTTTGCGAATATCCTCCAAAGCAATGGCTGCCAATTCCTTATCTGTCATTAAACGTAGCTGTTCATACGCTGGATTAATGCTTTTATAAAAAAGTCGTACAAGTAATCTACTATCCTTCGATGTATGCTTCCATTTACGGCTTGTCCAAGTCGCTGCATTACATACAACATCCGAATTATGTGACACAATATAGCCTGTTCCATCTGCTGGCAATCGAGCATCTGGTATATTAAAGCCTAAATAAATCGTAATGGCTGACGCAGTTGTAAATTGATCAAAATAGTAATCTAAAGCTTTATCCTGTAAGATACTTTGTACGGCTTCATTTGGCAGCGCTAAAACAGCATAGTCCGCTACAATGCTTGCATTATTCGCTAGGGAAATTAGATAGTCACTTTCCTTTTTTTGAATACTTATCGTTTCCACGCCTTTTATAATTTCTACATCCGTTAACGTTTGCTCTAACTGGTTAATAAAGGAGGACAAGCCATTTTGGAACGATATAAATTTTTTGTTAGCTGCTTGCATAAATTGCTCACGATTTGCATCAAAGCCTTTAATAATACTGCCATAATTATCTTTATAATCAATTAGGTATGGCAAAGTAGAGGCAATTGAAAGCTGGTATAGATCGCCAGAATAAACACCAGCAAGCACAGGCGCAATTTGGTTTTGCACAAGCTCCTCTCCTAAATAATACGTTAAAAACTCTCCAATGGAGCTTTCCTTTGTAAAGCCCCTATTTGGTAATGCTAAGTCCTTTAATGCCTCTTGTTTACCTTGTTCTGAAATTAATGTACTTTGCTCAAGGGATTCGATACTCATTGGTATACCAAATGTAGAATCTGCTGGAATAGCATGAAGCTCATTGTTTGTATAAATATAGGAAATGCCTGTTTCGTTGTAAACTAATTGCTCTTCAAAATCAAGCTCCTGCACAAGCTCCATTACCCCTTTATGACGGGCTACAATGGAATCAGCACCTGTTTCCATAATAAAGCCTTGCTCATACGCTGAGTGTAATTTACCACCTAAATATGTATTTTTCTCAACAAGCACTAGTCGAACATCTAACTGTTTCTCCTTCACCTGACGTTGCAAATAATGCATTGTACATAATCCTGTAATACCGCCGCCTAATACAACAACTGTTTTCATCATTAACCGCCCCTATTTTTAGTTCTTCCTCTCTACAGTATAAACCTTTTTGCATCAAAATTAAGCTCAACCCTTTACAAAATTAGCAAAAGAGGTATGTTTCAAATGATTTTGAAACATACCTCTTTCTGTTGTGAAAGCGCAGTGCAACGCAGCAGCAGCACAAAACGATTTTCTGTGCGAAAGTGTAGCATCAGGTATAGCCTGTAAAAACTCAATTAAGAAAACTAACAATCAGTGAGTGTGTGCAAGCACCACTGATTGTTAGTTTCACTTTATTAGCCATTAATATTTCATTTAGAAAATTTTTTGATCGCCCTTTAAGTATGTAGCTTCACTCTCCGTTCGTGTACTTCTCATACATATATAGGGGATCGCTACCTTTGTTTAGTCATTTAAGTTTTGTGCAAAGCTTGCTAACTTTTCTGCTGAATTTGCTACCTCACTAAAAGAAGTACTTAGCTCATTTAATATTTCTACAATAACTTGTATTTTGTCTGCCATACAATTATTTTGATCCTTTGCCTCTGTCATTGCTCCTAGTATATTCGTAAATTGACCTTCCGTCTGTGACATATTTTCCTCACCAGACGCAACCTCATCTTGAATATTTGTTAGTGAGTCCTCTAGCTTCTCCATCCGCTCACTTGTTTTTTGCAGTAATAATGCAACAGCTGTCACAGATTCTTTTGTTTGAATAGATAATTTCCGCACCTCATCAGCTACTACACTAAAGCCTTTACCCGCTTCTCCAGCACGGGCAGCTTCAATGGCAGCATTCAAAGCTAATAGATTCGTTTGATTCGCAATATTCGTCACTACGCTCATAATCGATTCCATTTCCTTTGACATACCAGCTAAATGCTCTATATTTTCTTCGATATCACGCAATGAATGGATAATATTAAGCATATTTTGTGACTGATTTTTTAAGCGCTCACGACCTTCAAGCGCTTGACCTTCAGCTAACATCGATACATCAAGTGATTTTTTTGCTAGCTGTTTAAGCTCTTCCGATTGCGTACTTAAAAGACCAAAGGAGGTGTTTGTTTCCTCTGATATTGTTGCTAGTGCCTCTGAAGATGCTACAATTTGCTGCTCTATTGATTCTCTCTCTTGCTCAATAGTATCTTTTAGTTCTTCAACAGTATTCTCAAATGCCTCTAACACAAGCTGCTGCTCAAAATTACATATTTTTAGGATTGCCCTAATCGTATTAAATTGATCATAAGGATACTCTATATTTCCCTCCACTAAATCAATAAATGATGTAGATAGATCTTGAAATGCACAAATATACCATTGTGTTCGAAGACCAATATGAACATGCACCTTCGCAATTTTTACACGCCTTTGGTAGAACTCCTCATCAATTGTTCCGTTAAACATTTCAATAATATGCTGACGCAATGTTATTTTCAGCCTTTCTACAGAACTATGATGGTTAATAATATCTACTAATTGCTGCTCTCTCCCTACCACTTCGTAAAAACGGTTAACGATGTGATCTATACTGTTCATTACATATGGCTGAAATGCTTTTAAATATTGTAAATCTTGCTTTGTTAAATTTAGCATCTCCATTTGTTTTATCATGGATGGGCGATTAGACAAATCCATTTTCACAATATATTGCTGTAAGTCTAATGATTTTATCTTTCTCCTTTTTTGAAAAACCACATATTTTCCCTCTTTCATTCTGTTTACTTTCATTATGTTAAGAAACATCTAATATAATTTATCGATTACTACAAGAAGGGGCTTTTCACAATAATTTGTGGTTGACTTTCACTCTGCAAGTTTTGTTTCTTTCACAACGGATTAATCGCTCTTCCCCAACTACATAAATATCATTACTTTGAGCCAACAAACCTTTTCAATAGCGGGTTTTGTCTATTTTTTCTTATCAAAATCTCTCATAATACCTTAATCATTTTACAAATGGCTGTCAATCTTATAAATTACAATATTTTACACAAAATAGGTTGAAAGCCCTTCCTATTGATCTTTTTAATATGAAGAATAAAAAGTTATTATAATATTATTATGCAGTCTTTTCATTAATTATCATGACTAAAACCTTACTTTGTTCACATTCAATTTAACTATTCTAATATTTTCGCGTACCCCTAAAAATAGGTTTATAAACCTAAATGATTGTATAATTAAAGTATATTTTACCTATTATAAAAACGCAGATAAATAGATATAAATACTTAAATGTTTTTCATACAAAATTCATAATTTTTTAAGTTCCAGCAGTAATTTGGCAGCCTCTTCAACACCAGCATCAGCCGCAAGACGGTACCATTTCATCGCTTCTTTTATATTTCGGGCAATTCCTTCCCCTTTATTGTAAATATGCCCAAGCTGTAGCTTTGCAGCTGCATCACCTTGAAGTGCTGCTTGCTTATACCAATGAATTCCTTTTTCAATATTACGTATCCCTGTTAAACCATTGCTCCAGATAAAGCCTAAATCATAAAAAGCATCAACATGGTATTGCTCTGCCGCTTTTTCATACCAAAATAGACCACGATTTACATCTTTCGCTTGAGCTAGGCGTCCTTCCAAATAAATGCCACCAAGACGATACTGTGCCTCCACATAACCTGCCTCAGCAGATTTTTTATAAGCACGAAAGGCTGTTTCCTTATCAGCCGTCACGCCTAATCCTTGTTCATAAATAATTCCTAAAGTAAACATTGCTTCGGCAACATGATGCTTTGCTGCATAGTCAAACCATTTTTTTGCTAGTAGGTAATTTTGCGGTACACCCTCTCCATTAAAATACATATCCGCTAAATTATTAGCTGCATCCGCATGGCCCTGTAAAGCCGCTTTTTCATAAAATGAAAATGCAAGGGAGTAATTTTCTTCAACACCAATTCCTTCAAAGTAAAAATTTCCTAGTAGATATTGTGCATCTATATTACCCTGAACAGCTGCACGTTCAAACCATTTTAGCGATTTTTCTGGCTGAAAATATTCACCTTCTATAGCATTATAATATTGCCCTAGGCGATACTGTGCCTCTGCATCCTGCTCCTCGACCGCCTCTTTGTATAAATCGATCATTTCCTCATAGTCTAATTCGTCTTCACTTAATATCTTGATTTGTTTAGCGTGATGCTGACAATACCACTCCAGCACATCCAATACATCGTCCACTACTTCAGCACTACAAGCTAGCTTCTCTAGCGAAGAAATTTGCCAAATAAGAATATAAACAGGATGTGGAATAGCATCACGCAGCACGTCATCATACTCTGCTAACAGTGTTAATACATTCTCCTGTACAGATTGCCCTGTATAGACAATTTGTAAATAACGCTGCTGCTGCTCTTTTAATAGTCCTTGAACTATCTGATACAATATTTTTTGCAAGGCTGTTATATGCACTTCAGTAAATGCTAATAAGTTCATATTTTGAGCAAACCATGTATTGTCTGCTTGTATACGCTTCTGTAGGGAATCAATTCTTTCTTTATTGCGCTTTATTAATAATTGCTCGTACATTATTTTCCCTCCCTGCACATTATGTAAAAAAAGTGATTTGCCTTCTTTATTCTAGAGATAACTACCCATTCAACTTTTGTCGATGAACTAAAAAACTGCCTTGCCACTATTATATGGAAGACAGTTGAATTTGGGTTACACATATGCTCTTACATAGTAACTGTACGCATCATTTTACCATAGCGCCTATGGATTGAAGGCATTTATTTTATTTTTACCAAAAATTCATGTACTATTATTATAGTACGATGAAATTATAATTGGAGGAATGTACGTAATGAAAAAAATTCTTGCCGCTCTTTTTGCAGCGACACTCATCTTTTCGACTGTAGGTGCAACATTGTTAATCTCAGATACACCAACAGCTGAAGCAAAAAAATCTTATAAATCAGGAAAAAAGGGCTTCACAAACAATAATAATAGCTCAAATATCCAAAAATCACAGGATAATTCTAAAGACAATAATGCAACAACAAATAAAAATAATACAAACTCAACAAATAAAGCGGATACAACTAAAAAAGGCGGCTTTTTCTCAGGCGGTCTTATGAAAGGCTTAATGCTTGGTGGATTAGCAGGTTTATTATTCGGTAGCCTATTTAGTGGTATGGGGATACTTGGTAATATTTTAGGGTTATTAATCAATGTAGCAGCCATTGCTGTTATTGTTATATTAGTGATGAAAATTGTGAATATGTTGAAAGATAAAAAGCGTAAAGAGGAAACACAATGGCACAAATAATTAGTGAGCAAGATATTATTAATGCCATTTGTTTATCCCAAGCGTATTATAAAAAAATTCGCCCAGAAGCTGTTCTTGTTGAGCTAACATACGATGATGATGCTGGCTTTGGTGCAGAAGTTGATGTCAATGGCCAAATCGAAATGCTCAATACAGCAGCAATGATTGGCGCTTTACGTGTTTGGATAAAGGATGTTTTACATGGCGATCCATTCTCAACAGGTATTGAACTTGTGTTAGATGATGAACAGGGTATTATTGCCATACTATCTTAAAAAAATAGCAGTACAATGAGTCCCCTACAAGGTTCATTGTACTGCTATTTTATTTGTTCACTTTCCTATCCTCCTCTTCCTCATGAAGAGAAATATCAACGATGGATCGTCCAAGCATCAATAACATAATAAACATCACACCTGTACCAACAATTAAATAAATCATTGTAAAAACTTTAGAATAATTAGAAGTTGGATATAGTCCTGTTTCTACACCTGTTGGAATTAAGCTAACGACCGCAAAATACATAGCATCCAACCAATACCACCCTTCAGTTCCTTTGTAAAACAATGTTCCTGATAAAATAATTAACACTAATGTTGTAAATAGCGATAAAAAATATGGTCGTTGAAAGGAGCGCCACAATCCTATTAACAATCTTTTAGCAGATAATATAAATGATATCATACCTTTCTCCTCTCTAGTAATGACTGTCTATGTACGTTATCTACAACCTGCACATACTATAGTCAGACTATACTGTGCTTTTTCACAAAACATCAAAAGGTAGGAGCATCTTGTTATCGCTCCTACCCTCTCCTTATTATTGAGTGGTTAGTTGACTAAGGTTGACAAATATTTTGGCTGCCTCGCTTCGTTTTGTTGGAGCCTTTGGTAAGTATTGCTTGCCATCTCCTACTACAATCCCTAGCTCATACAGCATTGTAATTGCCTGCTGTGTTTCTACATCATATGAAGCAATATCTGTAAATGGTAGTTGATTACCTGTCACTACAGAAGGCTGATTAAATTGCTGTTCATAAGCTCGATAAAGCATTAATGCTAATTGAGCACGTGTTACCGGCTGTCCTGGATTGAATTTTCCATCTGCTGTACCTTTAATGAGTCCGTGTGCATAGGCTGCTGCAATTTCTGACTTTGTTTTAGCATCATAATTCGCAATATCTGTAAATGGTGCTTGCTCCTGTGTTGTTAATCCTAGACTTCTTACAAGTATTGCTGCAGCTTGGACACGTGTTATATTATGATTCGGTCTAAATGTACCATCTGGATAGCCATTCATAATGCCTGTTGCTGCAGCTTTTTGAATATACTCTTTTGCCCAATGACTTTCTATATCCGTAAAGCTAATAGCTCCCTTTGTGGTAAATGTAATGGCTGGATTTTGAACACTTTCATTACCAGCCGCATCCACTGCTTTTACTACAATATGATAGGCTGTATTTTCTGTTAGCTGATCAAGTGTAATCGCAGTTGTATTGGCATCAACTGTTGATATTTGCTGGTCATTGACAAAGATACGATAATTCGTTACACCTACATTATCTGTTGCCTTGTGCCAGCTTACCTCTACAGTAGTAGAATTCTTTACATTTACAGCAATTGCCTTCGATACATCCCATAAAGAGCTTGTCTTCATGATTGGTAAAAATGCTTCATTTGCTACTGCTAAATAGCCAGCCTCACTTAAATGAATATTTTCTGGATTTGGTAAATAGCTTGGAACATCCTTTGCCACAACATCATATGTTGGCACAAACGTTGCACCTGCTTTTTCAACCGCTGCTTTTAATGTTGTATTAAGTGTAGCTAGTAGCACTTTAAACTGTGCTTGTAGTTTTTCCTCATAATATGGGAACGAATTATAATAGCCCATTACATATACTTCTGCTTGTGGATTTAATTTTTTTATTTCTCCTAAAATAGCTCCAACATTGGCTACTGTTTCCTTTGTCGCCTTAATAATGGCAGCCGTATTAATGCCCGTTTGCTGTGATTCTTTTAAAATAGGCAATAAATCATTGGCTCCAGCAGTTAATGTAATAATTTCAGCATTTTTAATAGCATCACGTAGCTTTACTTGCTCACTTGTATAGCCAAAGCCCGTCACTGCCTTTTCTACATTATTTTGGATATCTGTTAAAATATTTGTTGTTGTATAGCCTGACATCGCAAAGCCTTTGTTATAGGAAGCTAAAAAGCCCTCTTGTTGCAATGCTTGTGCTACAAAATCTGTGTAGCTTAGCCCAATAAGACCTAGCTCATTCATACCATGAGCTAATGAATCACCCAGTGCCACATAATCTGCCTGAACAGCCCAGCTCGGTGCTATATTGTCGGTTTGCTCCTCTGCATTGGCTGCTACAGGGGCAACTAACTGTAAAGCAAGTATACTTGTAGCTAAAAAACGAAATTTCTTTGATAATTGCATACACTTTCGCCTCCATCTATAAAATAGTACATGTAACCACCATTTTACTAGAGAAAGGTTAAAAATAGGTTAAATAATAATATTTTTTTAATTTCTATTCCTTATTTAGTCAGCTTGTATTTTTCCATAAATTCCACCACCCCCAACAGCAATCGCTAATTGACCTGTTCTTGCTTGATCAATGAATGTAGCAATTTTAGAGGGGACAATTTGTTCAAGCTGCTCTAGTGTTACATTGTGTAAAATATTCATCTCTGTTCCAAATGCTTGCAGTAATCGTTCCAGCATCTTAGGTCCAATTCCAGGAATAAAATCTAACGGCACCTGATGAATATAAGGGGGTCTATATCGAGTATTCAGTAAATCCTCCGATAGCTCCTGAATGCGTGTAGCCACACCTTTTATAATTTGTGTACTTCCACAATTTGTACAGTGAGTTGCTAGATTATCAAGCTGTTCACCACATTTTGCACAGACGGTTTGATGGTATTTACCAAGTAAAGGATTTAATCCATAATTTGCAAGGACTGCACGACCCTGCTGTTCATGAAGAGCCTTTTTTAGCTCTGTAAAATTGGCTGCTGCTAATCGTAGCTTTTGATATTCACGTGCTATTTTTCCAAGGGAATGAGCATCAGAGTTACTAACAAATGTATATGCCTGAAGCTCTTTTATTTGATTGACCATCATTGTATCAGAGCTTAACCCTAATTCAATAGCGTCTATCATCTTCGGATCAAATACCTCTGTTAAACTGCGCTGAACACCTTTGCCAAACAGGCTTTTAAAGGGGGTAAAAACATGTGCAGGAATAAAAAGCCCACCCAATTCATACACCTTTTGCTGTAATGTTCGTCCATCACAATAGATTCGCTGTGAGCTTAAATGGATATTTTTCATATGCTGAGCCATCCAATTTGAAAATTGCTTCATTAGCAAAAGTGTAGGGAAGTATGCAAGCACATGAATAGGGCCATGGCAAAATTGATCATAAATTTCAATTTCTGAACCTGGAATTAGTGTTGTTTCCTGAAAACGTAGCCCCCCTCCTTCTAGCTCCTTTAGTTCACCTTGCGCTAATAGCTCACTCATTTCCTCTATAACCTCTGGTGAATGACAATCGATAATACCAATAATATCTAACCCCTTTCTTGCACTGGCTGTTTCTAAGATGCGTGCTAATGTTAATGTTTTACTGCCTGTAATTTTCACAGCACGTCCACTAGCAGTACGACCAATATGAATATGTAAATCTGCATAAAACTCTTTCATTTATAGCACTTCCTTTTGTGTATGTTAAAAGAAAAGTACCTTACATTACTGCAAGGCATTTTATTGTTTATGATGACCTGCCATGTTAGGGTTCGCTTCATAGGCAGTTGATCCTTGAGCTGGTATTTCGGATGAATCATATGCTACTAATGTAACACCTATATCCTTCTCTAGCTTATTAATTTTATCAAGTTGCTGTTGATTGAGGTTGGCTAATTTTATTTCTTCCATTGTTTATCATTCCTTTCAACCATAAAGTTCCCTAAAATTAAGCTATCTATACAAGGAAATAGGCTATCAAGAAAGTGGAAATTTTCTTAATAGCCCATTGATATAGTATGCTCAATTATGTTGCTGCTACTGCCTTTATTTTATTGCTTGTAAATTGTTCAGGAATATAGGTTAGATATGGCTTGCCTGTCAATGCATGTGTCTGAATATCCGCGTAGACACCAAATACCTTTTGCAATAATGCAGGCGTTAGCACTTCCTCTGGTGTACCATAGCATACAATCCGTCCATGCTGTAGCACATATATTTGATCACAGTACATAGCCGCGATATTTAAGTCATGCAAAGCTGCGACTACTGTTAAATGTAAGGTTTGAATTAAATCCATCACCTGAAGCTGATGTTGAATATCTAAATGATTTGTTGGCTCATCTAGAATAAGCACCTGTGCTTGTTGTGCAAGTGCCCGCGCAACCATAACACGCTTTTTCTCGCCTCCTGAAAGGGAGCTAAAGCTGCGTTTTGCTAGATGCTCAATACCTGTTTGCTTCAGCGCATCTTTCACAATTCGAAAATCCTGCTCTTTGTCTAGCTCTAATAACTTTTTATGTGGTGTTCTACCCATACTAACTAAATCATGTACAGTAAAATCAAATAATACAGGTGTTTCTTGACTAACAACAGCTAAATTTTTGGCAATAGCTTTACTCGATTGCTTTAAAATATCGTGCTCGTTTAATAAAATTGTACCATTTTCAGGCTTTAATAAACGATACATATTTTTTAACAACGTTGATTTACCGCTACCATTAGGACCAATTAGCCCAACAAATTGCTTTTCCTTTATGTGAATACTCACTTCATGTAATATGCGCTGATCGTTAATGGAGAATGATACTTGCTTTGCTTCTAATGTCATCTTTTTAATCTCCTTCACCAAAAGAATAATTGTTACGACGGAGTAGCCAAATAAAGAATGGTCCGCCACAAAAGGCAGTAATAATACCAATTGGCATTTCCTGAGGAGCAATAATAATTCGAGCCACTGCATCTGCCCAAACTAAGAAAATCCCGCCCAATAAGGCACTAATGGGTATAACATATTTATAATTAGACCCGACAATTAATCGGACAATATGTGGAATGATTAATCCTACAAAGCCAATAGCACCGCTTACAGCAACAAGTACCCCTGTTAATAACGAAACAAGTAAGACAAGCTGTATACGAAATTGCTGAAGGTTGACACCTAATGTGACAGCAGCCTCTTCGCCCAATAATAGTAAATTTAAGTTTCGATAATGGAGCCAAAGTAAAGCAAATACTACTAAAAGGACGATAGCTGGAATGATAATATTTGTCCATTTGGCACCAGCTAAACTACCAAGCATCCAAAACATCACTGCCTTTAATGCACCCTCTTGCTTTGCCATCATTAAAATAAAATTCGAAACGGCTGTTAAAATAAAGGACACCGCCATGCCTGCTAATAGTAGACGAAAGATAGAAACACGCCCTCCAACACGCGATAAAAAAAATACAAGCACAATAGCAAATAATGACCCTAAAAAGGCGGATACGGAAAGAGCATACATACCTAAAAACGAAAAAGCAC
This sequence comes from Lysinibacillus sp. FSL K6-0232, assembly GCF_038008325.1. Lineage (NCBI taxonomy): Bacteria > Bacillati > Bacillota > Bacilli > Caryophanales > Bacillaceae > Lysinibacillus > Lysinibacillus sp. FSL K6-0232. The sequence goes on from NZ_JBBOYW010000001.1 coordinate 3,636,576, forward strand.
CTAAAATAATAACAGAGGTTGCTCCCACCGCTGCGCCTGAAGAAATACCTAAAATATAAGGATCAGCAATAGAATTTCGCACAAGCGCCTGAATAGCAGCACCTGCAATTGCTAAGCCTGCTCCAACAATAGCCGCCAGTATGACACGTGGCACTCGTATTTGCCAAATAATAATTTCCTGTGAGCGGCTCCAATCAGACTCTATAAAGTTATGTATAAAAGGTAGCTTCGAAAGAATCACCTTCCAAACATATAATGGCGTTACAGATACAGACCCAACCATTACAGCAAAGGTCATAGAAACGATTAATATGAAAACAAGTAGTACAGAAAATAATATAAACTTTTTATTCATTCAGTAAACTCCTACAAATTTGATGGATAAAGCAATTAGCTAATGCCTTTCAGAGCCTATGATTATTTATCTCAACAACAATAAAGTTGAAGCAAAATAAAAAAAGGCATTCTATACAAAAATATGCATAGAAATACCCTCGATTAAACAAAGTCAGAAAATAACCAGCTATTGTCCGTAATTGCTTGCATCCTCGTGGGCATTACAGGTATTACTAATTGGCAGGTCTCCTGGCTTCGATTCTGCGTCCTCTGATAGCCTTCCCATTTTTCAACAGTGGCATAAAAATCATAGAACTCGTCGTTACAGTTGCGGGACAGCGTCGGACTTTCACCGACTTCCCTTTTAAGTGACATAAAAAGATGTCACACCAATAGTAGCAAATAATATTAAATGATAACGACTCTATCATACAGTTTTATAGGTTGTTCGTCCATATGGAACTATTATTTAACAGCTCTATATTTTAGTTAACTAAATGAAATTTTTATGTTGACACAAATATATCCATTCTTTACACTAGCATTAATAACTATAAAAATTAGAGGTGAGAGCATGGCAACAGTTACAGAACACCGTCATCATAAATTAAGAACCGTAGATATCGCTTATATTGGCTTATTCTCTACACTAATGATGGTAGGTGCTAATATTACTTCCTTTATACCATTTTTAGTAGTGGGTGGTGTCCCAATCACACTGCAAACTTTCTTTGCCATTTTATCAGGTCTTATTCTTGGTAGTCGAAAAGGCGCGCTCGCTTGTACTGTCTATATGTGTATCGGATTAGCAGGAGCGCCTGTCTTTTCTCGCTTTGGTGGAGGCTTTGGGCAAATTTTAAGCCCTACTTTTGGTTTTATTGTGTCATATATTTTATTGGCATTTATTGCTGGTCTTATTGTCGAACGCAGTGGCACAAAAATGAGCTATATAGTGGCTGCGTTAATCGCCTTTATCTTTAATTATGTATTCGGCACAAATTGGATGTATTTTGCGTATAAGCTTTGGGCAAGCGCACCAGAAGGCTTTACATATAAATTAGCGTGGCTTTGGATGGTTCCACCACTACCAAAGGATGTTATCTTATCTGTCTTTGCAGGTATCTTTGCTTACCGATTACAAAAAACATTAAAAATTATTCCAATCAAATAAGCAAAAGAGCTGTGAGAAAGCCAATAAAACGTCAGCTTTCTCAACAGCCCTTCTATACATTAAATATATTTTTTTGCCCAGTCAATAAAGTTATCCATCACAACATCAAGGAATTTTACAGTTCCTTCATCCGTTAAATTTCCTTCTGCATCAAATTTCGTATGCACAGCACCAATATAAACATCGTTACCACTTAGTAATGGTGAATTGACACCAGGAGAGAATAAAATATCACGTAAATGTAATTGAGCTTTAACTGTACCTAAGTTCCCCATAGAAGCACCCATTATAATAGATGGTTTACCGATCATTACTTTATCCACACGAGATAACCAGTCAATAGCATTGACCATGACACCTGGAACTGTTCCATTATATTCTGGTGTTACCCATAACACAGCATCTGCCGCTTTTACTTTTGCTTTAAAATCAAGCACTGTTTGTGGTGGATCATTTTCGTTATCTTGATTATACATTGGTAAATCTTTTAAACTTAAAACTTCAAGATCGAATTTTTCTGCATAACGTTTTTGAATAAATTGAGCTAACTGCATATTATAAGATTCTTTACGGATACTACCTACGATGGCTACTACTTTCACGATGTTTCCTCCTAAATGAATATTAGTCATAGTATTTGTATAGCTATTCTATTTTATACCACATTAATAATACGTGACAAATTCTTCGACAGGCTTTCGATAGCCACGTAAACGACGGCTGCTTTCCTTTTCTTTGCCAATCGTAATCATCAGGACAATCTCATGCGTTTCTGGCACATTAAATAATGCACGCATTTGTTGCTGATCAAAGCCAATCATTGGGCAAGTATCCCAGCCACGATTTTTCGCTGTAAGCATAAATAGCATTGCAGATAGAGAGGCATTGCGAATTGCCTCTTCCTTCATAAATGCCTCACCACGATCCTCATAAAATTTTGCATTTTCAGCTACAAGCTCATCTAGTTCACAGGCTGTAATAATGCCTAAATCTACCATACCTTGACTTAATTCAGCAGTATGTTTATATGCCTCTTTATCGCCTAATACAAGGACTACACCTGAAGCTGAATGTACCTTGTATTGCCCATATGCCGCCTCTCGTACCTTTTCTTTCATTTCCTCATCTAATACGACAATATAATTGGCATGCTGTAAGTTAAAGGCTGATGGTGCTAATTTGACATCCTCTAGAATAGGACGTATATCTGCCTCAGTCATCTTCACACCCTCTACAAAATTATTCGCAGAACGGCGCTTATCTAATAGCTTTGAAAATTCCATTTATGAATCCCTCACTACTTCTATTATCTTTAGCTTTATTAACAATAATTAAGGCGTTAATTACTAAAAAATCAAATTCCATTACTCATATTCTTTCTCAAATGTTTCAGAGCTTCGAACCGTATCAATCGGACGAACAAGCTTTTCAATCTGCTCACGCTTGGGCTCTAAAAATGGTGGTAATGATAGCTTCTCGCCTAATGTTTCATATGGCTCATCCCCCATAAATCCAGGGCCGTCTGTTGCAAGCTCAAATAAAATTTGTGGTGCTACTCGTGTATATAAAGATTCAAAGAAATGGCGATTCACATAGCCTGATGTATGGAAGCCAAAGCTTTCAAATCGAGTTGTCCATTCATCTAATACAGCACGATCCTCTACACGAAAGGCAGCATGGTGAACTGTGCCGAAGCCTTGACGAGCTGCTGGTAAAACTGTGTTATACTCTACAATAATTTGTGCGCCATTGCCCCCTTCACCTACTTCAAATAGATGGAAGTCGCCTTCTTCAGCAATTTCTGTAAAGAGCATTACCCTCTCTAGCATTTCTTTAAAATATTGAAAATTAGCTACACGAACAAATATAGGGCCTAATCCAGTAATCGCATACTCCAATGGAATTGGTCCATCTTGCCACGGTGTGCCTGATGCAACGCCTGTATTATGCTCGTCTGAAATAAGCTGATAGTGCTGATCGTCAAAATCCACAAAGGATAATGTTTTCTTACCAAACTGCTCTTTAATACCAGTATGTTTAACATCTAAACGGTCAAAACGTTTTACCCAGTAGTCGAGTGCTGCATCTGTTGGTACACGGAAGGAAGTTTTCGAAATTTCATTTGTACCATGTACACCCTTTGGAATATTGGGGAAATCGAAGAATGTCATATCTGTCCCTGCACTACCTTTATCGTCTGCAAAGAATAGATGATACGTTTGAATATCATCCTGATTCACCGTTTTTTTCACTAAACGCATACCTAAAACATATGTAAAAAATTTATAATTTTCTTCTGCACTACTTGTAATAGCTGTTACATGGTGTACACCTTTTAAATGATTCATTGTATGTTCCTCCTAATTATCTTTAATTCGAGATATTTGTATAAAAAATTTTATTGTTTGATAGCATTTTTGCCAACCTTTTTTAACGACAAAATCATTGTGTCCAGTTCTTGAGGTTCCAATACTTTAAAAATCTCATTGATCTTTTGTTCATGCTTAGGAAATGTTTCTTCCATTAAAGTGTATCCCTCCGGTGTTAGTAATATATACGTAACACGTCGATCTTTTGGACATGCTTTGCGCAAGACATAACCCTTGTGCTCAAGCTTATCAATTACATAGGTAATACTGCTACTAGCAATTAATATTTTTTTACCAATTACTTGAACAGGTTGTTCTCCATGATGATACAAAAATTCAAGAACAGAAAATTCTGTTGGGTTTAAATCGTATTGTAATAAATCTTTTTTCGTTGCATCCTGAATTGCTTGATATGCTCGAAACAGAACTGTGAACGCTTTTAAGTTACGATTATCTTCCTTCATGCAGCTCCCTCATTTATTTCGAAGTTATTTATCTCTAATTCGAGATAATAATATCATAGCTGCTAGCAAAGAGCAAATAGATTGTTTATATTTCAGACTTATGACTGAAAAACCTTCATAAAACTAGCTATCACACTGATAGCGATAGCTAGTTATAATTATTTGATGCGTTTAAATTCTTTTTCTGTGCCATCCATAAACTCTACCTCTACCTCAATGCTTTGGTAATCATCAGCAATATTAAACACTTTGATTACTTGGTCAATAACCTCGTCATTGGATGTTGTCGATTCAAATGTGAGCTGTTTAAATAATGGCTCTAATTTTGTGTATGCCTCATCGCCCTGTAGTCTTTCGTTGTTACGGTCATCCTCTAGCTTTGCCTCTATGCCAGACCTTTTATTTTCATACTCTACCTCATATGATTCGGTAGCAGAGTAATCCACATCTAATGAAAACTCTACAAAATTATAGTCTGCTTGGTCTGTCACATTATCGCCAGCCTGCTGTGTTGTATTTTGCTCGACAGGGACGTTTGTAGGAGCGTCCTCCACCTTTTCTTTATCATTATTACAGCCAGCTAAAAGAATCGCTATCATAGGAATTGTTAATAAATATTTTATACGCAACCTCATCACTCCTTTCATTCCTATTCTTTCCTCTATTCATTAAAAATAACCCCAACAAGAGCATCTCCCAATATAGAAGATGCTCTTGTTGTTTGACTAATAATTGATATTAATATTATTTTCTTGAATGGCACGTGCTAGGCGAAGTGTTGATACGGCTAAATCCGCATATGAAACCTTTGCTGTAGCATTAAATTTATTTTGCTGTGCATCCATTAAGCCCATTGCATTTGCTATAGCAATATAGCCTGCATATTCAGGACTAATCGAGTCTGCGTCCGCAAAATTCAATTTATAAATATCGCTATGCTTTGCGGCATACTCTAGCTTTAGTAATTTAATATACCATTCAGCAAGCTCCTGACGACTTAGCTGTTCATTTGCTGCAAATTCGTTAGCAGGCTTTAAAATACCGCTTCGTACAGCTTGTTCAACTACATAATATAAAGGATGCTTTTTATCAATATTACCAAAGGATTGCACATCCTCGCCCTCGCTAAAATAATGACCATATGTTAAAGAATTTAGTAAAATTTTTAATGCTTCACCCTTTGTAATAGCTTGGTCAGCATTAAAGCTTGCAGGGTCCTTTACTACTAAAATATTTTGCTGTAACAAATAATTCAATTCCTTCGCAGCTGTTGGATGGGAAATAACAGCGGCTTCCGTTGAATTATCTTCTGTTATTAACCATTCACCTGTTGTCGCATCAATGAAATTATAGGAGCTACCCTCAAAAGTTGGTGTATATACTAAATCATAATGCTGCTTATTATCATTTGTATTTTGCTCTATATATTGCAACTGTAGCTCCAATGCTTGACTATACAATTCCTTTGCTTGTTCAGCAGGAATTGCCTTGCTGATAGATGGCCAGTTTTGAATATCATGGTTGATCGTATAAATTGAGCTGAATGAACCATCATGACCGATTGTTACTAAAATCTCTTCACCTATTACTGGTAGTCCATTGACAATACGTGGGAATGTAAACATGTATTCCTTACTATCATGATTGATAGTTGCTTCATCAATTGGCTTTGAATATTCATGTAAACGTGAAGGAGCGTATTCTTTTAAATAATCAATTGCTTTTGATAATGCCACATCGCTTCCAATCATCGTTGTTTTGTCATCTAATTCTAAAAACTCTCTGCTAAGGTCTTGATAATGAAGAAGCTCTCCTGTCGCCTTATCAATTTCTATATTTGTGCCAACGCTATTATTCCCTTGTGTATAGGAATATTGAATAGAGTAAATCGTTCTTCCATTTTCGAGTTCTCTTTCATCAATCATTTCAATGTTTAGCTCTGTCTTATCTGTGCTTTCTTTTAAGATCGTTTTGGCAAATGCCTCTACCTCTGCAACGGTCATATCTTTTTTCCGTGGTGCTAATGGCTGAGCAGAAATCCTTTCCAATTCTTTCACCTTTGGAAGTCCAGCTGTGAAGCCATTTGCTGTTTGCCATTGACCTGATAAAGCATGTACGCCATTAGAGCCTGATGCTGGTGCATAAACAAGCTTTACACTTGGTTCGCCTGTTTGATAGTCATAATCAATTGTATAACGCAACACTACTGAAAGGTTGTCACGCAGCTGTGCAAGTATATCAGCTTCATCCTTTTTCTGATCAACACGATCAAATGTAGCTTGACTAATTGGCTTTGCATAGCGATAGAAGCTAGTAACCTCCCCATTTGCAAGCACCTGGATAGAGATTTGCTGGTCCATAATCGGTACATTATTATGTGTTGGCGCATACGTAAATGCATAAGTAATTGGCTCCGATAATGGTCTAGACATATTATAATAGTGGCTCAATCCATCTGGTTGAAGCTGGTATCCTTCTGTATTTGGTAGCTTTTTTAGGAAGTCATATGCAAGCTGCTGTGCCTCTGCTTCAGAATACTTTGCTGGATAGATCGCATCTGCAATGTTAGCAGGCTGATAGTAAAAACTTTCAAGCTCTAAATCATTGTCCGTGAAGGTAAAGCTTCCATAGACATCTTTACCATTAACGGTTTTATGGAAGCTAAGCTCATAACGAATCGTTTTATCATCTCTAAAATAATGACCACTGCCTAGATGAAATTCATCATCCGATACAAAGCTAAATTTTCCTTGGAATAGTTCATGAACTTTCTTAATCAGTGTACTTTTTGTCACATTTGTTTCTGTTGAAGCAACTAGAATTTCAATTTTTTCTGATGGCTCCTTTACATTGGCAGAAGCCTGAGAGATTGGTGAAAGTAAACCTACAGTAAATGCTGTAGATGTTAAAATGATTCCTAAGTTTTTAAATTTACCCAAAATACCCCTCCTACAAAAATGTTTACCATAATTATAATATAATTACCTAGATTTAAAAATATTTATTTCACTACTTTTTTACTATGTTGAAATTTGAGCCTAGTAATAACCAGTTTTGCGGGAATGGCAGCCCTAGTTTCCAATAGCCAATACCTCGAAGCTGATATTGCTTAATAAGATTAAATTTGGCTTGAATCGACCTAGCATCTTCAAACCATACCATATGTGCTCTGCCCTGCTCATCATAATATTCAAAGAACGGCGCTTGAGCTCGCCAATCATATTGAATAGCAGCATGATAACGTTTTGCTACCTCAATCGCTCTTTGTGGACTAAGTGCCTCTGCATAAGGTCCTCCCTGTACAAAGGGTAATGTCCAATCATAGCCATATAAATTTTGCCCAAGCATAATTTTATGTGCGGGTATCTCACTAACCGCATATTTCACAACTGCCTCCACTTCAGGCAATGGAGAAACAGCCATTGGTGGTCCTGCAGAATATCCCCATTCATAGGTCATTAGTAATGCAAAATCTACAATTTCTCCATGTGCTCGATAATCATGTGCCCCTGTCCACTGTCCTGTGGTGTCATCTCTTGTTTTAGGTGCTAATGCTGTAGATACGGTATAGCCTTGCGCATGAAATTTTTCAACGGCTCTTCTTAAAAAGTTATTATAGGCTTGTCGTTGGTCAGTAGGTAGGCTTTCAAAATCAAAATGAATATCTTTCACATCTCCTAAGCGCTTTGCCTCTACAAGAATATTGTCAAAGAGTATATCCTGCACGGCGGTACTTTGAAAAATATCTCGTGCCAGCTCACCACTAAAAGCAAAATCCTCCAGATTGGAAATAACCATTGCAAGAGAGGCTCCTGTGTCATTTATGATTTGTGTAACACCTTGACTTGGTGGTTTCTGTAAGCTACCATCTCGTTTTACCTCATAGCTAAACAATGCTAAATATGTTAAATACGGTCCCGCTTCTCTAGCCTGCTCTAACAGTGTTTCGCTAACGGCTGTTCCTCTTGGCTCTAAATATGCCAATGTTTCTGCTGTTGTTTTGGGTGGTTGTGGAATATAGAGCCTTAGCCCAATAGATAATATTTGATTGGGATGAATGCCATTTACTTGAGCAAGCGTTAGATAGTTTATACCGAAGCGCTGTCCAATTGACCATAAGCTATCGCCCGGCTGTACATAATAAAAGCTCCCAACAATCGGAATGACAAGAGCTTGCCCCACCACTAATTGGTCTGGCTCTGGAATTTGATTGGCATCTACAATACTTTGAACCGTAGTCCCATATGCCTGTGCAATACCCCATAAAGACTCACCAGCTTGTACAACATGTATTTGAATGATATTGCCTCCTTCTAACATGATACAATCACACTTATAAACCTTATGATAGCTATATGGAAAAGATGTCTTACAAAAAAATCCATCGCCACTAAAAGCGAATGGATTTTTCTTGCTCAATATTTTTATAACAGACTCTGTAATAATAATTAACTACTACAAATGCACTAAGCTGTGCCAGAGAGCCTAGGAAGCTAATTATATCTCGTATACTCGCCTCTATATTGATAGCAAAAGCTTGAACAACAAAGCCTCCTAGCATACATATCATAAAAATTTGATAGGCTTTAAAGGTTTTCGCTTCTAATGGCTCATTTCGATACATATATAGCAATAATTGAAACACATAGTACATAAAAACAATAAACAAAAACTGTATAAACTGTGTGCTAATCCCTTGAAATATTTCCAGTCCAAACCATTGAGCAATCTCTACAATAAAGGACAATACCATTAAAATAATAGCAAAGTTCTTTGTCCAGCGTTTTAAATTATGGAAGGCTGGTAACAAATGAATACCAACTATAAAAAATAAATAGCCAAGAAAATCTGGTAAAATATCTGGTATCCAAAAAAAGTGTAAATCCAAAAAGATAAAGGCGAAACCATTCGATAAATATACATATGGATTTTTCATTGCTCCCCCTCCTTATATGTTTGCCCCTTCAGCAATGTGCTTTCTTGTTGATCCTTAATTGTGGCAGGCTGTTCGATTTGCTCCTCCTTATATTGCTCTGCATAAATGATATTTCCTAACCATGCGATCAATGATAATGAAAACGTCATATAAACAAGCTTGCCCTTTGTTAATCCCTTGTAATAAACCAAGACGATAAACAATAATAGTCCAAGCATTGCAACAATAAGCATAACGTTTCCAAATAAATTTCCCTCTCCATACAAAACTTTAGCAGCTTGCTTTCGTTCCAATGATTGCCCTGTTATAACGAGTACTAAAAAGGCGAGCGTTGCGAATGTTACTGCAAGTGTAAGCATGGCTGGTAGCGAAAATCGTTTCCTTTTTTGTCGCTGGTTGCTTATTAAGGCTTGTCGTAATTGTTTTGAAAACTGCTTATTTGGCTCTAAATCGGGGCGCTTTATTTTATATTTCATAAATCATCCCTCCCCACCCTTTTTCGAAGCCTTGTCATTGCTCGGTGAAAGTCGACACGTACCTTTACCTCTGAAATCCCCAATATCGCTGCTGTTTCCTGAATGGTGTAGTCCTTTAACATACGACAAATAATAATTGTGCGATCATGCGATTTTAATGTCATTAATGCCTCCTGAATGAATTGCCATTGCTCACGCTGCTCAACGACCTCCAAGGGCTTTGGCACGTCCTTTATAGATGGCTGCCAGCTAAGCTTCTCAAGTAAAAGACGCTTTATTTTTTGCTTTCTATGTATATCCATCGCTGTATTGCGAGCAATGGATAAAATCCATGTTTTAACCTTTTCTTTGTTCCTCAACTTATCTAATTGCTTTAGCACCTTGAAAAATGTTTCCTGTGTAATATCCTCTGCTTCCTCTCGGCTATTCGTATAATAAAGCGCAAAATGATACACATCTCGATGATATAAGTCGTACAAACGTTCTATTTTAAGCGTATTCTTCGGCAAAGCTTCACCCCCTTTTTACCTTACAAATAAGTCGTAGCATAGCCTTTTTTGTTACACATTTCCCACAAAATTTTTGTAGAACTAGCATCATATGCCTTATTCTTTTTGCAGTTATCGCTCTTGTATAATGAAGCTATGATAAGGAGGTGTTAGGTTGCGTTTATTTTACCAACAAAAAGTCATCGGTAAGAAATCACGTAAGCTTCAACAAATCCCATTTTTTATCGAGGAGCCTGTCACAACATTACAAGATTTGCTTATTCAGCTTGTCACACAAGAGGTACAGCGATATAACGAAAAAATAGTTGATACACCGCTTTACCTCGATTTAACAAACCAGCAATTGGAAGAGGCAGCCCAATATGGCAAAGTACATTTTGGAGAGAAGAAAAACAGCACTATACAACAGGTTGACCAAGCCATCTCCACAATGCTACAAGCTTTTGAGGATGAGTTATTTTTAGTGCTTCATCATGAGGAAGCCATGCAATCACTCGCTACACCATTAACCATACAGGAAGACGATGTTTTTACATTTATTAAACTATCAATGCTTGCAGGACGCATTTGGTAAGGAGGGGCTTTTATGACATTATCACATGAACAAAAAACGCATTTTCAACATATAGTCGATACCGCACCTACAGCTATACAGCCACTAGCAACAGCCTTATTCAAATATATGGACAACCGTGACGATGATATTGAACGGTTAATTGCCACACAGCACTACCAAACACTTCAGGAGCTCTTTAATGGACCATTCTTTGATGTGCTTACCCTTTTTTCTTCACAGGAACGCGCAAATACAATTAAAACGCTAGCACTACGGTTTGACACAACTATGTTTCAAACAGGTATTTTGCGTCGATCATTCCGCTCAGCTCAGCCTGTACAAGATCACCTTTTTCAATGCCTTCAACTAATAGAAGAAATGCTAACGTTTGAGGAAATTAGTTTGCAGGAGCTGTTGACTAAGCATCAGCAATATGAACATGGAACATATCCAAACTATCATGCCTATGTTTTGAAAAAAGACAAGATAAAGGTAATTGATTTTACAGTTTTTGAGCAATTGCTTGCTGAAGAGCTATCCTTACAAAATACTTTGATTGAAGAGGCAGTTGAGAGTATTTTATTTGATGAGCATCGCAGTAGCTTTTTTGGTTATCCACTTATTCGTGGCATTTTTAAATCAACGAATACACGCATGCATGAGGCACTTGGTAAACTACTTGTAGCGGCAGCACGTCAAGAAGGGCTACGACAAGCTATTGTGGAAAATATCGACCATGGTAATCTTGAGGCACAGTTGAAAATGATGAAGCTTATTCAAGAGCATAAGCTTACACGCTTCTCCTCTGTTATTCGTGCAATCGATACATGGATGGGGCTTGGCTATAATAGCTTTGATAATCAAAAGATAACAGAGGAAGTATTATCTTTAGCTATTCAGGCAATCGAGGAGGATAGCTTTACTGAAGAATTATTACAAAGCGAGCGTACAATTGATATTTTCGTTGCACTTTGGGCAATCTCCACAAAAGATTATACAAAGCTTGATGCTGTGCTGCCTGAGCTATTGAAGCGTGACAAACATATTCAGCTTACAGCACTTGCCTTTTTAAAAAATCTATCTAAGATTCCCTTTACAGCACCATATGTAAAGGAACTGATTTTAACGACAAAGGATATTGAGTTGTTTGCTTTTGCATGGGGCAATTTTATTTATGCCAATCACTATATTAATAGTGAGTATGCTCAAGATAATGATTGGGATAAAACGTTGCAAAGCTTTATGCAGGAAAATGTTCAGCTACAAGGGATTGAATATCCATTTTTTGAGCAGATTGAATGGGCAAAAAGTGAAATCTCTAAAGAAGGACTTACAATTACAGGGAAGCCATTACCCTTTGTCTTTGTACATCTATTATTAGAGGACTTAGTTTCCATCCAAATTATTTTGGCACATCATGTACAGGATGAAGCATTGTTCCAACGAATTATTGCACAGGCAGATTCCTATTCACCAACGAGCAGAATTGGTTTACTAAATATTTACTGTCTGCACCCAACAACACAGGGACAGCGTGAATTTCTCTTTAGCTCTCTACGCGATCGAAGCTCCATTAATCGCTCCATCGCACTTAAGAAAATACACGAGCTAACACCAACGACAGATGAAATATTAAAAATTGAAGATTTATTAGCTAATAAATCAGGGGCTCTACGTAAAGAAGCAATTTCACTCCTAAAGGTACAGCCGCAGGACAGTGTTTTACAAAGCGCTGAAAGATTGATTAAAGATCGTAAGCAATTAAAGCGTCTTGGAGGGCTTGAATTATTGCTAGAGGCCTCCAAAAAATCTGCTATAGCAAATGAGCAAATTATTGCTCTTTGTGCATTATTGCCAAAAGTAACAAAGAACGAGCAAGTGCTATTAGATCAGCTAGTGACACAGGATGTACCAGAATATAATGAGCATAATGGCTATGGCTTATATACGCCACACCCTCCTGTTCAATATGACAGCATTACTAGCGGAGCGATTAATATGAATGCTGGCGAACCTTGGCAGCAGCTTGTTCCATTATATGTACAATCACCAACACCATTAGAGAAATTCTTTCAATACGATGTTACAAAGCTACTGCATAAACTTGAGCAGCTTATTCACATCCTTGATGAAAATGCTGATTATGAGTATGAAACCTATCAATGGAATGATACAACAATTACGACAACATTAGATCAAAGATATAGTTTGATAGCTACTAAAACAACTAATCAGCACCAAGCAAATCTTGATGTGCATCCAATACCAGAGAAAATTGTGCAATGGATTCAAACATCTATGTTTAGCTGTGAAGATTTAGCCTATTTTAACTTTTACAATGACCTATACGAATATCCTACTGCTCAAGATCTTACAGAGGAAGCTCATACGCTAATTGCTCCCTTCTTCCATTATGAAGAAATCAAAAAGAATATCGCCAAATTTAATGCTTTAAAGCATAAATATACGCTTGAACAAATCTTTGCTGTGCTTATGCAGGATAACAAACATATTGAGGAAGAATCCGTGTTGCATAAGGAAGCAATCACTTTATTAGAACAGCACTCGCCAGCATTTAACAGCTTTGAGCAGGCAGTTGGTATTATGCTACAGCTCTTACAGCAACTTTCTGCTGAGCAATGGCAAATTAATATACGAGATAACAGCTATTATTACTACCGTGCTACATTGACAATTATTGATTTAGATGTGATTCAACTATTTGTAGATCGTTGCCTAGCTGACTACTCAACTTATTGTTGAAAAGAATGGCAAGCGTTTAAAAAATATTCCTGCCGCACTTAAAAAACATGCGGATGTTGTTGCCTTGCAGGAAGCACGCAAGGAATTACAAGAACAATATAAACGAGCACGTCCAGCACTTGAGCAAGCAATGGAAATAGAAACGGTATTCCCTGCTGAGGAGCTTCTCCATTTATTAGATCATCCAATTTTAGCACCTCTTTTACAAAAGCTAGTCTTTAAATGTAATGAGCATCTTGGCATGCTTACTTCAGAGGGCTTGCAATTAGTATCAGCAGATATTATGCCACTTGCACCAACAGCAACTTTAAAAATCGCGCATCCCTACCACCTGCTTGAAAGTGGGCAATGGCGACAATGGCAAGCCTATCTATTTGAACATAAAATACAGCAACCATTTAAGCAAGTATTCCGTGAGCTGTATATCATTAATGCTGATGAAAAGGGGCAAAAGCAATCATCACGCTATGCAGGACATCAGGTAAATCCATCACAAGCAGTAGCGTTGTTAAAAACACGAGGCTGGCAAATTAGCTATGAAAGTGGACCGCGTAAAGTTTATTATAAGGAAAATATTGTGGCATCTCTCTATGCACAGGCAGATTGGTTTACACCAGCAGAAATTGAAGCACCTACGATTGAAGGCGTTTATTTCTATGATCGCTTAACAGGCAAAAATATCGCTTTAGATACTATTCCTGCAACGATATTCTCTGAGGTTATGCGTGATATTGATCTTGTTGTAAGTGTTGCGCATATTGGTGGTGTAGACCCTGAGGCAAGTCATTCTACCATTGAAATGCGCAGTGTTATTGTTGAGGAATTAGTGAAATTACTAAAGCTAAGCAATGTAGAAGTGAAAAAGCAGCATGCGCTTATTACAGGAAAACTTGCCAGCTATTCCTTACATCTAGGCAGTGGCGTCGTACACCAAGTGGGCGGCTCAATGATTCCCATTATCGCTGTGCCAGCTCAGCATCGCGGACGTATTTTCCTGCCAATGGTAGATGATGACCCACGCACGGCTGAAATTATGTCAAAGCTGTTATTACTAAGTGAAGATACAAAAATAAAAGACCCAGCCATACTAGGTCATATTCGTAGCTATGAACAAATGAGTTAAAAATATGTATAGCAAAAACAGGTGATTATGAAAGATCACCTGTTTTTATTGTTCATCCGTTTTAATCATATCAAATAATAGTGGTACATTCGTTCCTCGCTGTAATGAATGACAGCCTTCCATTAAATGTCCCCAGCTTTTGCGCATTTTTTCCTTGTAAGGTAGCATCGCATCTACTGGCACATATGCTTTTAAATAGTCCTCAATCGTACCTGATAGATTTTCGATAAAGGCATCCGCTTTTTGAATTTTCTCTGTTGCAATTTCATTGCGTTCATCCCATAATACATGCTCTAAGTTTGTAGAAAAATAAAAAAGCTGATAAGGCACTTGCAAACGTTGAATGCTAAAATGGTCATGGGCAATTAAAATCTTGGCATTCTTGGCCTTCATTTCATTGCGCTGTTCAATTTGCTCCTTGCGCTTAGCTGACTTTACTAAGATCGCATCCTCTGTATAAAATAGATTTTGCTTAATACTCTCATCTACCTTGACATATTCAGGCGCAATAAAACAACCATCTGCATCTGTAATATGGACAACGGCTGTTAAATCCTTTGCTAAAAACTTATATTTTTCTAAATAACTTTGAATCGCTTGTACAACACTATTTTTAATATTGGGCACACGCTTATGCTTATCCCATTTTGTTAACATATCCTCACGCTGCACATCAAAGCGTATGGTCGAATTTGCAAAATGGGCATCTAAATAATCCTCTAAAATAACTTGCTCTGTCTGCCCTTCAACAATAATTAATAGCACCTTTTTAGTCATGCTGTACACCCGCTTTACGAAAGGCACGCTTTATTTTAAATGTTTTTGTTTCCTTATAAAGCTCCTCATCCTGCCCACCAAGCTGAATGGCACGAAGATATGCATCTCTTGCGTTATTTGCTTCTTTCATACCTTTTAACTGTATATAACGATGATTATCATTTGTTGTTGTAAACCATAGATTGTTAATTGCTAACACCTCTAACACACGTAGATTATGGGATGTAAAAATAAGCTGCCCTTTTCCATCCTCATCTATCACTGTTAACAGCTCCCCTAGCAAATATTCAAAAATACCTGAATCTAACTCATCAATAACAACACAAGCATTAGGGTTATTGTAAACAGCAATCAGCACGCTAAGAATGGCGATAATTTTTAAAATCCCCTCTGACTCTGTGCGTAAGGGCAATGCTTGCTCACCACGCTGGGATAAAAATTCAAAGCGCATACCCTGCTCACCACTATCCAGCGTCTGCTTTGTAATCACATTAATCTTGATGGTTAGCTCTGGAATAATCGCCGATAGCACACGATTGCTTTGCTCAATTACCTCGCAGAGCGCGTAAAAGGCATCCTCTGGCAATAAGGCTGGTCCCTTTAAATCATAAGGAATAAGACCTCTTGTTTTTTCTAGATGAATACTAAAGGGCATCATTCGTTCTTCAAATAATGGCGCGATATTTTGCGTATTCACAACATGTAAATCACGATTAAAATCAATAGCAATATTGTGCAATAGCTGTATTTCCTGTTCAGAAAGTCGTGCTTGTACGAAAGGCTGTAAATCTTTATGGAATAAAAAAGATTGATATTGCTTTCTTGCTAACTGTTGAAGGACAAGTAATTGAATGCGTACTTCCTCATTAATATTCGCTAGACTTGATTTTCGAATATGCACATCCTGCTCTGTGACAGCCATTAAAACTTTAGCACGCTTGCCTTTAATATTTTCTTTATAAGAAAGACGTTCTACTATTGGATAGAGTCGATGCTGATCCTCCTGTAGCTCCACATAATAGAAGACAAAAAATGCGCCAAATTCATTCTCCACTAAAAATTCGAAATCAAGGCTTGCTGTTTGCTCCCCAGCCATAATTAAGCGTTTGTTCTGTGCAGGTAGCTTGCTATCACCTGAAAGCAGCGTTTTTAATAACGCAAATGCGTCTACAATGGTCGTTTTGCCTGAGCCATTTTGTCCATACAAGCCAACAACATTTGCCTGTAGAAATGTATCAAAACTCACCGTAAGTACAAGTTCACCATGCCCTACATTTCGTAAATTTTGCATAGTTATTTTTTTCACTTTGATGATTGCCATTTGCTAAACATCCTTTAGCTTTTTTCACCTAGTATAAGGAAAATTATGCTGTTTTATAACCATGTTAGTTTTTAGCCTATGACAATCATCCGTATAGGCATATAGTAGAAAAAATAAAGAAAGGTGTGTTTTATTGGTTTATCCTCGATTAGCTCCCGAAGATTTTAACAAACAATTTCATCCGGGCATGAAAATATGGGTTTCACTTCCAACTGGTACGTATTCAGGTACATTGATTCGAACATTTGGTTCAAGAGGTAGAACGGCTGAAATCCAGCTAGATAATGGACAATTGGTGACAGTTGATGTTAGTCAAATTACAGCGGCAGGTACAGGAACACCACAACATGGCGGCTCTTATCCTCCTTCATATCCACCACGCCCATATCCGCCGCATTCCTATCCACCACAGCCTTATCCACCGTACCCATATCCATCACCATTCCCACCAGCTCCATATCCAGGAGGACACTATCCTAATTATCCACCACCTTTAATCCCCGGTTTGCCAAATATATTGCCAGGAATCTTTGGTAACTCACGGTAATAAAAGAAGGCTTTCCTCTCGTTCTTGTAAAGAACGGTGGAAGCTTTTTTTCATGGAATAATCAAATTGTATCTTCTCATCTTTTTATTATTCCAAAAAAATAAAATTATTCCATTTTCTAATTTATTCACGCCGACAACACAAGTCGAAATACCTATAAATAAAACCGTAATTCACTTTTATCCAATAGCTGATTTTAGGTGTAATTAAATCGAGCTTCGCTTTTATACTATTAATTATTTACTTTTTGCATATATAATGCATAAATCATAAAAATAAAGGACTAAAGAATCAAATTATTCTATTTATTTTTGCTATTGCAAGCTTTAAATAGTAAGTTTTTGGGGTTGTGAATCATTTTTTTTGGCAGTATAGTTGTTTAATATATAGAGATAAATATCTTATTTTACATTTATAAACTATGGGACATGTGAACTTCTATTAATGTAACATCAAATATTTTTAGATTTATTTAATGATATAAGGAGGAGCAATATGACAAAAGGGAAGAAGCGCAATATGTCCATTAGTACAAAGTTAACCGCTATTATGGTAAGTATTTTATTATTATTCGGTTTAGTTACTTTAGGTCTTTCTTATTATATAGTAAGAAATAGTAACCTAGCAGACATGGATCAATCACTTTATGATAAAGGGATGATCTTAGCCAAAACGGTTGATACCGAAACATTGAAATCCATTTTAGAAAATCCGACAGCTAATAATGCTGATGCTATTCGTTTAACAAAGGAAATGGACACGATTAATGAGCACTCTGAAAGCATTACAAACCTTTATATCATTACGGTTGATGGCGAAAAGATCAATGCACCTGTACTATCAACTAGCATTTTAGAGTTAGGGGCAGAATATAACCAAGATATGCTTGCTATGGGTATCTCTGCTGATTTTCTAGCAAGAATTAAAGAGGTTTTTAACGCACAAGAAGCAACTGCTACAGATATATATAAAGATGAATTTGGTAGCTTTAAAACAGGTCTTACACCTATTTTAGATGAAGATGGCTCTATGTTAGCTGCCTATGCTATTGACTATGATGTATCAATGGTCACTGGCAAAGCGATGACTGAGGCACTTTGGATATTGGTTGTAACTGTTATTTTCTTAGTTGGTTCATCCATTGCTGTCTACACACTATTAAGAAAAAAATTAACACCTATTCAGCAGCTTTCTCTACAATCTAAAAAAGTAGCAGAGGGTAACTTAGAGCTTGAGCCATTACCAGTTACTTCAACGGATGAAGTAGGAACACTGACACAAAACTTTAACTCGATGATTGATAATTTAAAAACAGTTATCAAAAGTACAACAAATGTTTCCGCTCGTGTTTCCAATACAGCCAGTGTTTTATCAACAAATATGCAGGAAGCCTCAGACTCCTATAATCACGTAGCCTCTGCTATGCAGAAGATTGCTAGTAGTGCTGACCTACAAGTTCAAAAGGCAAAAGAAAGTACAATTACTATTGAGGAAATGAGTATTGGTATCCAGCGCATTGCGGAAACATCGAATGAAATTTCGGAATCATCCATCCAAGCTTCTGAGGAAGCTGAAAAAGGCAATGAATCCACAACTAAATCTGTTACACAAATGAATGCTATTAGTGAGGCAGTTAATCAATCTGCCGCTTCAGTTAAATTGCTTGGTGAGCATTCTACCAAAATCGAAGAGATTGTTGGCATTATTACAGGCATTGCCTCTCAAACAAATTTACTTGCATTAAATGCAGCTATTGAAGCTGCTCGTGCTGGTGAAGCTGGCAGTGGCTTTGCAGTAGTAGCTGATGAAGTCCGTAAGCTCGCTGAACAATCAGAGGCATCTGCAAGAGAGATTTCAACACTTATTTCTCGCATTCAGCAAGATACAAATGAATCGGTTAATATTATGGTTCGCGCTGTAGAAGAGGTCGATAATGGTATTATCATGATTAACAATTCCGAAAAATCATTTAGCCAAATAGTAACATCCATTCACCATGTGACAGGACAAATTCAAGAGCTTTCTGCCACAATCGAGGAAATGGCTGCTGGTATGCAAGAAGTAACATCAGCTGTTAAAGATATGGAAAGCTTCTCTATTGATTCAAAAGAACATACAAGTGCAGTAGCGGAAACTTCTGCTTCTCAGCTAAATACAGTTCAACGTGTTTCAGAAGAAGCTCAAGTATTATCCGAGTTATCTGATGAATTATTAAATGTTGTCAATACATTTGTAGTGAAATAAAAAAGAAAGGGCTGCCATTATAAGGAGTGCTTCAGTGCCCCTTTATAAGTGACTGCCCTTTTCTAAACTAGGAGTTGTCATGATTGAATATAAAACAAGAATTTGATTTATTTACATCACAGCTTTCTGAGCAACGGGCTCTACCATCCAATCGTACACAACTATTGCATCAAGAAGATTTACTAGCTTATCAACTATTAAATCAAACAAATGCCGATTATGATAAAACAGCATCCATCCCTAAAGTATTTTATCAAGCAGCACAGCAATTTGCCGATCGTATCGCATTATCCTTTGAAGATGGGATGATAACTTATCGCCAGCTAAATGAACAATCCAATCAAATTGCTCATATGTTAGTTGCCAATGGACTACAAAAGGGAAACTATGTTGCTATTTTTATGGAACGCAGTAAGGAAACCATCGTTAGTTTATTAGCCATTTTAAAAGCTGGCGGTGTTTATGTTCCAATTGATCCAAGCTATCCAAAAGAACGTTGTCAATACCTTTTAAATGATACAGGCGCATCATTTATTATGACAAAAGGTGAGTATACTGAATTACTAAATGATTTTATACATAATGATGTCCAATCGCACACCGTATTGACCATTAATGAGATGAAAGCTGATTTTTCTAAGGAAGATTTACATATTGACATACTTCCAAGTGATTTAGCCTATATTATTTACACATCTGGTTCAACAGGTAAGCCTAAGGGTGTCATGCTAAAGCATAGTGCAGTGATTAATTTAATAACAGACAATCAAAGAATCTATCATGCTACTAAAGAAGATGTTTATTCACAGTTTATCTCTTACAGCTTCGACCCTTCTGTTACAGAAACGTTTACTGCCTTCTTTTCAGGAGCAAGACTACATATGCTAACAAGCGAAGAGCGTTTATCCATTGAGGCATTTGCGGATATGATTGCGCGCGAAAAGGTCACAACTGCTACTGTACCAAATGCTTTCTTTACACAGCTAGCTACATATTTACCTGCTGAATACCGCGAGAAATTAACAACACTTCGCTATTTATCTGTAGGTGGAGAAGCACTAATGCCTGCTATTGTACAAAAATGGCAGGATAAATTCGGGCTATCAACGGAAATTATTAATGTTTATGGGCCAACTGAATGTACGGTATTGTCCTCATACTATAAAATAACAAGCCCGCTAACAGATATACAATCAAGCATTCCTATTGGTAAGCCTATTGCCAATTATGAAATGTATGTTGTGAATACTGAAGAACAGCTCTGTCCTATTAATGAAATCGGTGAATTATATATTGCAGGTGCTGGACTAGCGGCAGGTTATTTACATCAGCCTGAAAAAACGGCTGAGGTTTTTGTGCCCCATCTATTTAAGCCAGACCAAAAAATGTATCGCACAGGTGATTTAGTCCGTTTATTGTCTAGTGGTGTGATTGAATTTGTTGGACGTAAAGATTCTCAAATTAAAGTACGAGGATTCCGTATTGAGCTTGGGGAAATTGAAACAATTTTAAGCCATCATCCTAACATTCAAGAAGCTATCATTATTGCTAAAAAAATGGCTGATGGTAATAATCATTTATTTGGCTATTACACAACAGCTAGTAGCACCCAGCTAGATGAGGCTGTGTTAAAGAATTATATAGCAGCATTTTTACCTGATTATATGGTTCCAGAACGATTAATAAAGCTGTCAGAAATGCCATTATCTCCAACTGGAAAAATTGATCGTAAGCAATTAACTACACTTGAAGTAGCATTATCTCGCAGCCAGCCATATATAGCGCCTGAAAATGATACACAGCGTATGCTCATCGCTGCATGGGAGCATGTGCTTGCCATTAAACCAATCGGCATTCACGATAATTTCTTCCATATTGGTGGTCATTCCTTAAAGATACTCGAAATTCTTGTACAGGTGAAAAAGCATATACCATTTTTAAAAATTCAAGATTTCTTCCAACACCAAACTATTGCAGAGCTCGATCAATATATTTGTAGCTACCAGCCTGAAGCTGCTGACATACAGTCACAGCCAACAAATCTCACAATAAAAGAATTAATGGAGCCAAGCCCTCTCCCAATTTCGCAAACTGTAACACCACTGCCAATGCAGAGCGTTTTATTAACAGGTGCAACAGGATATTTAGGCAGCCACGTGCTATACGAACTGCTCACAACAACCAATACACATATTTATTGTTTAATTCGACCAAGCGCACATACAGCGCTTGAACTTAAGCTATTGGACAGTATGCAATTTTATTTCGGTGATACAATCACTTCACTTCTGCAAGAGCGAGTAACAGTTGTACAAGGTGATTTAGGAAAACCTAAGCTACACCTATCCAATAAAGATGAGCATATGCTTATGAAAGAAATTGATGCTATTATTCATTGTGGAGCAGATGTACGCCATTTTGGAGCAACTGCACATTTTCATGATGTCAATGTCAATGGCACTCGTTATTTGCTAGAGCTAGCCAAACAAAAACAGGGCATTCATTTCCATTATGTATCCACAATGGGTATACCAGAGGAACTTGCCGCTATTCAATGGGGAGAACATGAAGCACAAGGTAACTTTAATTATCATGGAAAGCTTGCCAATGTTTATACACAAAGTAAGCTAGAGGCAGAAAACCTTGTGCGCCTTGCTGTCAATGATGCTATCCCTGTTTCAATTTATCGTGTTGGCAATTTAAGCTGTCATTCTAAAACAGGCAAATTCCAGCGTAATATGGATGATAATGCCTTTTATCGTATGATTAAAGCTATGCTTTACCTGGGTAATGCACCTACTGCACAGTGGCATATTGACTTCACACCAATTGATTATGCTAGCCAAGCACTTGTAGCCTTAGCTAGCCAACCAGCAGCAAATGGACATATCTTCCATTTATGCAACCCTGTAGCGCTGACTTATGTAGAATTTATCGCTATTATTAAAGAGCTTGGCTATCATGTAACAATGATGCCCGCAGCAGATTATACAAACTGGCTATTGCATAGTGAGCACGCTGAAGCAATACAGGAATATTTATCATTAGCCATTGCACAGCTAGAAGGTGATGGTCCTAGTGATTCCCCATTTATCTTTAATTGCCAAAAAACAACCGAATTTCTAGCACAAACAAACATTCAATGTGCAGTGCCAAATGCTGCCTTTATTTATCAAATGATTCAATACGGTATAGATGCAGGCTACTTCCCTAGGCCAAAGCATATGTCAGTCACATGATAGCACATCCGATACAACTATTTGCACTACCTTTAGGCACACCTTTAACATCAGCAGAATGGGAAACGCTGTTTAGAGCGCTTCCCTCTGATATTCAGCAAAAAATTATGCACTATAGGCTCTGGCAGGATCGGCAAAGAGCATTGCTTGGCCATACACTAATTAAATGGGCATTACAGCCGTTCATTGATGAATCAGCATTCCATATTGTACAAAATACATATGGTCGCCCATATATTATAGACAAGCTTTGGCAAGGTGATTTTAACCTTTCTCATTCTGGTGACTGGATTGTTCTAGCCTTAGCGATGGAAGGGCGCGTAGGAAT
Organism: Lysinibacillus sp. FSL K6-0232; assembly: GCF_038008325.1. Lineage (NCBI taxonomy): Bacteria > Bacillati > Bacillota > Bacilli > Caryophanales > Bacillaceae > Lysinibacillus > Lysinibacillus sp. FSL K6-0232. The sequence goes on from NZ_JBBOYW010000001.1 coordinate 3,659,735, forward strand.
TGATGTTGAGGAGATAAAACCTATAAGCCAAGATGTAATGCAGTATGCACTAACTGAGGAAGAATGGCAGCTAATTCATCATAAGCCTCCACACGTTTTTTATGAGCTTTGGACATTAAAAGAGGCTCTTTTTAAAACAGGGCTCTTTCCTGTCCAATCACCCCATTTGCTCAGAACAATAGATATTCAAAAAACAAGAAAAGACCTTTCAACGTATTTATCGTACCTTGACCCGCAGCATCCCGTAACGATCTGCTGGAACAATAAAGCAATGACTGTTAACACCACCATCTTACATAAATATCAGCTCCTACAAAGAGCTGCTCCATAAACCTATCGGAGCAGCTCTTTTATCAATTATTTAAATAAATCTGGATACATTTCTTTTGCTAATGCTTCCATTCCATCAATTGTGTTATAGCCGTAGCCAAACATATAATTGTAATCGACAATATAGATTTGTTTATTTTTAATAGCCTTCATGCTTGAAAGCTTAGGATTTGCATAGATTTCTTCACGTACGTTTGTTAAATCAGAGCCGTCCCAATTCGGCAAAATTAATACATCTGGGTCCACTGCAATTAATGTTTCAACACTGACATCACCCGTTTCGTCTTTGAAAATATTATCTAGCTTCACCATTTTGAAAGCATCATTAAAGAATGTTTCATCGTGTGCTGGATAAACAAAAAGCTCCTTTGGATCATTTGTATGCAGATAGGCAAATGTTTTTTCTTCTTTTATACTTTCTAATTTTGAGGAAATATCTTGTTGTCGACCTTTTAATTCTTTAATAAAGCTATCTGCTTTGTCTTGAACATTAAAAATTTCACCAATATTCTTTATATCTTTATAAATAGAATCATATGTGCCGCCTGTTACGGATGACTCTAAAACATATGTTTTTACACCCATTTCATTAAGCGAATCTACTGTCCCTACTCCCCATTCAGCATTATCAAATAAGCCACCACGACCAAATACTAAATCAGGATCAGTACCTAATGTAACCTCTTTCCCAACATATTCATCACTTAAAATATTTAGCTTAGCATACTCTTCTTCAACAGCTTTATCAACTGCACCAAAGTTTGCACCAACACCAACGATTTTATCGCCTAATCCTAAATGTAATAATAATTCTGCAGCTGGGCGTGTATTTGCCATAATTCTTTCTGGTGCTTTATCAAATACTTGATCTTTCTTTCCCCATGTTGATCCACCTTCAGCCTTTGTAAAGTTCTCAATTGTCAGTGGATAATGCTCTTTTGTTTGTGATTCCTCAGCTGTATCTTTTGATGTGTTACCGCAGGCTGTTAATGTTAATAAAGCTGCTAAACCAATTCCTAATAATAATTTTTTCTTCATGTTTTTCCTCCTACAGTCCATATGCAAAGCCTAATCCATTTGTCACCGGATTAGTAAACGTTTGACATTTGATATGATATAAAGCTTCTATTGTTTCTGGTGTTAAAACTTCTTGGGGTGTACCATGTGCATAGATTTCACCATCTTTTACTGCATAAAGATAATCACAGTAATGTGCTGCCATTTCTAGATCATGAAGAGCTGCTAAAACACCGATGTTTAAACTTTTTACACAGGATAGTATTTCAATTTGATAACGAATATCTAAATGATTTGTTGGTTCATCCAAAATCATAAATTTAGGCTGCTGGGCAATCGTTCTAGCTAAAATAACCCTTTGCTTTTCACCACCAGATAGTGACAGAAAACTGCGCTCTCTATAAGATTGTAAGTTCGTTCTTGTCAATGCCTCTTCTACGATGTCAAAATCCTTTTGGTTATCTGACTCTAGCATTTTTTTATGAGGTGTTCTGCCTAACATCACCATTTGCTGCACAGTTAAGTCAAAGTGCATTTCATTAAATTGCCCCACCACACCTAAATGCTGAGAAATCTTTTTTTCGGGGCTTTTTAAAACATCTAAATTATCTAAAAAGACCATCCCTTTTTGTGGCACTAGACTTTTATAAATACTTTTTAATAAAGTCGATTTTCCGCATCCATTTGGTCCGATTAAGCCTACAAATTGCTGCTTATTCACATGAATAGATATATTTTTTACAATTTCCTTTTTGCCAATCTTTACTTCTATTTCCTTTGCTACTAATTCCATTGTTCTACCCTCCGAAGTTGTAACCTTTTTTTACAATCATATAGATAAATAATGGTGACCCAATGACAGAAGTAATAATACCAATCGGTAATTCCACATTTTGGATTAATGTTCTAGACAGAATATCAGCCCAAATCATGAAAAGACCTCCAAGCAGTAATGTTCCTAACATTAATCGTTTGTGATCTGCCCCGAAAATACCTCTTGTGATATGTGGAATAATTAAACCAACAAAACCGATCATACCTGCATAAGCGACCATCGTTCCTGTAATAAGCGAGGTAAGAATCATATATAATTTACGATAAGCACTTAAATTAATGCCTAATGTAATCGCTGATTCATCCCCAAGTAGCATTGTGTTTAGCACACGATGCTGGAAAAGGAATAAGCCCGCTCCTAGCACAATAACAATGGTTAAAATTGGTGTTTTGTCCCAGCTTGCAGAGGCTAAGCTCCCCATAGACCAAAACGTAACAGTTTTAATTCCTTCCGCATTGTTTGCAAAAAAGATAATAAGACTTGAAAATGAACTACATAAAGCTCCAATCACAACCCCTGATAGTACAAGCTTTACCGATGTTGCTTTACCGCCAATGCTCGATAAAATAAGCACTGCCATAGAGGTAATCATCGCCCCTGCAAATGCACCAAAGGCTACCCCAAACTGCGCTAGTAATGCACTACTACCAAAGCCCACAAGAATAGCAAATGTTGCTCCTAATGAGGCTCCTGAAGAAATACCAAGTATGTATGGGTCAGCAAGAGGATTTTGTACAACTGCCTGCATCACCGTTCCACATAGTGCAAGCCCAATACCGATAAGCAATGCAAAAACTACTCGTGGCATTCTGACCTGTAAAATAATATTCAAGTAGGATTCACTCTCTACGCTATCAAGCGAGCCAAGCTTCCCATTTGATAGAGCATGCAGCAAGATGTCCATTGATTGCTTAAATGGAATGCTAACTTGTCCTATTGATACAGAATAAACGGCAGATATTATAATGGAGCCTATTAATAGCAAAATAATAACGTAATAAATATTGCCCATCCCTATTCTGCTAACTTCCTGTTTATCCAAGATTCCACCTCTATTATATAAATATAGTTGATAACGATTATCATTATCATTTTGTATTGTAAGTGATAATCTCTTGAAAAACAATAAGAAAATTTTTTTCCATAAAAAAAGCCAGCTCTTAAATGATCTATTTAAGAACTAGCTACTATTTTATAAATATCTAAGACTATTATTCACAATCTGCCATTATTATATCTTAAATTTTTATATCTATAGCTACATTAGAAATATCCTGCTGAAGGGGCTCATTGTCACCAGCACTGGTTTCGCTGGATGAAGATGTCTGCTGATCCTCATCCTCAGATAATTGCTTATGCTCCTCTGGATTTTCTTTCGCTATACGCAATGTTAATGCTTTACCATAAAGGGCTGGATCATGCTCTAATAAAAATTTATGATCTTTTGTTGGGACTTTATCACCTGCTGTAATACGCCTCGCAATTTCCAAGCAGGTTACATAAGTTTTTAATGCATTTTTTTCGTCCTCCATCCGCTTTTTAGCAGCCTCAGTTTCTCGCTTTAGCTGCTCTGCCATCTGCTCCTGTCTTTTTAACTCCTGCTCTCGCTCCCGCTGCTTCTTTAATTGTTTGTCATCAGCCATTGCCTGCTTTAATGCCTCAACTTGATCAGCAGAAAATTTGGAATAACCGCTAGCTTCAATCCGCATCTGTCCTCCTCCTTTTCTTATAAAAGAGTATCTTAATGTATTATTCGGCTGAAATCTAAACAACTAAACTATAATTTTGGATCAATGACAAAATATGTGCTTACAATTTAACATAGTTTTGAAGTCATAGCTGTGGAAAATTAGTACCTGAACACGTTGCTGTCAATTGTAATGGAATATACAATTAAAGGGCTGTACAAAATGAAAATCTTTTGCACAGCCCTTCTTCTATTGGAAAGAAGCTTATTTTTGTTGCATGATACGGTGATATTTCCGGTATTCATTATCTAAAAATACAGCAGTTTCCTCGCTATTTTTGTAAAAGCCAGTCCAGTTATGCTTTTGCAGTTCCTGCTCCCATACAGGGGATGCTTGAACCTTTGTTAACAAATGACTCCATTGCTCTTTCTCCGTTTCACTCATATTCCCTGGCCCTACTATCCCTCGCCAATGTGGAAATACAATATCAATTCCTTCTTCCTTCCATGTTGGAACGTTAGGAAAGCGATTGAGGCGTTCAGGTGACGAAATCGCAATAATACGTATTTGCTTATTTTCGGCGAACATCTCTGATTGGGAGGAGGAAAGAGATGCCGCTACAATCTCTCCTGACTGCAGAGCTGCCAACAAATTATCAGCATTTGCATAGCGGAAGAAACGCAAGGATGCCGCTGAAATCTGTCGTGTACGAGCTGCTTGGATAAACGCAATTTGATCATCATTTCCAAACTGCGGCTCAATGCCAATTGGATAACGAGCTGGCTCATTTTTTAGCTTTTGCATTAAATCATTAATAGACGTAATGGCAGAGTGATTAGCTACAACGACTGCCTGCCATTCGCTTGCCATCGTCGCTAATGGCGTAAAATCTTCGTAATGTAGCTTGCTATGTCCAAGTAGCTCATTTGTTAGCAAAAGACTAGATGTCATCGCAATGGTGCTACTAGAAGATTCATTTAAGCGTAGCCATCCTTCCTCCCCGCCGTTCCCCTCTTCATAAACAATCTTTACGTTGCCATCTATAAGCTGCTCTTTTTCAATTACTGTTTTAATAGAAGTCGCAAGGGCATCCCAGCCACCAGCTGGAGCACCAGGAACGATAAGCGTCAACTCTCTTTCTGAAAGGGGTGGATTGGATGGAATACAACCAGCTAAAAAAACAACAAATAGGCAAATCATTAACTTTTTCAGCAATTCCCTTCCCCTTCCTATTACTAAAAACTATACTTTGAAATAACGGCGCTCTGGACGTCCAACAATACCATATTCATGCTCCACGCGACAGAAGCCTATTGTGACCAAATATTCGAGATACCGGCGAGCGGTTGTTCGAGAGGCACCCATTTTTGCACCCATTTCTTCAATAGAGATACCTGACTCAGTTGTTTTCATCAAATCCGAAACACGTGTAAGTGTGACACCATCAATCCCAGTCGGAAGTGAAGCATTGGAGAAAGTGGGTGATCCTGCTTCTGAAAAATAGGCATCAACCACCTCTTGGGTAACATGGCTCGTTTCGGACAAAAGCTGCTTTTTCTTTTTATAATTCATTAACACCGATGTGAATTTTTGAAGTGATACTGGTTTGATTAAATAGTGAAAAACACCATAACGTAGAGCTTCCTGAAGCATTTCTTTTTCAGAAGCCGCCGTAATCATAATAATATCTACCTGTGGAAATCGTTCTTTTATAATCGGCAGTAGCTCTGTCCCGAGTTGATCAGGCATATAAATATCCAAGAGCAGTATATCCACTGGCTCTTGTTCAAGTTGTGCCAGTAGCTCTGCCCCATTCAATGCTTTCCAGACAAGTGTAAATCCTTCTAGCTGCTGCAAAAAGCCTTCCTGTATATTAGCAATACGAAAATCATCCTCAGCAATAGCAACACGTATCACGTTATGATTCCCCCTTTTTAGGAATATAAATAGTGAAAATCGTTCCGTTTGGTTCATTTGCTAACACATCAATCATACCTCCAAAAGAATCAACTGCTTCTTTAACATTAAACAAGCCATAGCCACGATGCTCTCCTTTTATTGACCAACCTTTTTCAAATAACAACTGAACTGTATTTTCATCAATACCATATCCATTGTCAGCTACTTCAATAATGAGCGTTGGGCTGGCATCTGTTATTAGCAAAGAAACATAGGGGTCCTCCACATCCTTTACTGCGTCAAATGCATTGTCAATAAGATTGCTAATTACTGTCAGTAATAAATGGACATCCACATTTGATGGTATTGCTGTTAACGTACTTTCTGATTCAATGGAAAAAGCAATTTTACGCTCAGATGCCTTTGCTGTTTTTCCAAGCAAAACCGCCTGAATAAAATCATCTTTAATCTGCTTAAAGACAATATGCTGGTGTACGGTAATGCTGTCCACTTCTTTCTGAATAAAGTCAAGTGCAGCATCATGGCGATTTAGCTGTAAAAGACCAGAGAGCACATACAATTTATTCATAAACTCATGTGTTTGAGCGCGTAACTCATCTGAATAGAGGCGCATTTCATCAATGGTCCGCTTATACATAGCAGCTATTTTCACTGGCTCAAAGCCAAGTGTATCCGCCAGAATACTTTTTGTTAGCCAGAGCCCACCAACCACTCCTGCTAAAAGAGCGACAGCAGCCGCGATTAAAATATCGCTCATTTGCGAAGCTGTTTGAACTGCAATCGACTGCTTTGAAAATTCAACGGAAACAGTACCAACTACTTCCGCTGAGTTTCCCACTGCATACAAAACAGGTGCTTTACCAATGATTGACTCCCCATCTGTCCCCTGCTCTTCAACGATATACGTTCCACCATATATCAGAGCACGACTGTCTGATGCTTGTAAAGCCAGCGCTGCTTCATGAGTCGAGAGTATAGCTCCATTTTGCCCTGCAATCGTAATTGATTGTGCGTCAGTACGTTTTCGTATTTGTTCCACAATAGACTGGAGAGTGTCTTGTTCTGAATTTCCATTTAAAAAAGCAATCGTTTCTGGCATAAAAGATAATGTTTGTGCGGTTTGCAATGACAGCTTTTCAGCCTGCTCAGACGTTTCACTTGCTTGAATTGAGTAAAAAACAACAGACATACCAGCTACAATAAAAAAAAGCAATGAAAACACGAGAATAAAAATTTTTGTCCGCAATGTAATCGTTTTTTTGCTCATGAAGACCCCTTATCTTATTTGCTTTATACTAGATTGTACGAAAAAATTTATCGAAATAAAAGAAAAATTCCCGAATATAAAAAGTTCGGGAATAATTGATTAAAGTGAAATAACACCAAATAGCACTGCGACAATCGTCATAACGATGGATGTACCAATCGTCCATAAAATCGTAAAACGCTGATACTGACCGAAATCAACTTTTGCCATACCAACAAGTAAATATGTGGATGCAACAAGTGGACTCAATAAATGCACAGGTTGTCCAAGTAAAGATGCACGCCCAAGCTCTACTGCACTAATACCATAATTAGATGCAGCCTCTGCAATAATAGGCAGTACACCAAAATAGTAAGCATCATTCGACATAAAGAATGTGAATGGCATACTTGTAATAGCTGTAATAACCGGCAAATGAGGTCCCATTGAATCAGGAATAATAGCAACAAGACTCTTGGCCATTGCGTCTACCATTTCAGTACCAGATAAAATACCTGTAAAAATTCCCGCTGCAAAAACAAGCGATACAACTGCCAAGACATTGCCAGCATGTGCGGCAATTCGCTCTTTTTGATGCATGACATTCGGATAATTGATTGTGATTGCGACAGCAAATGCAAGCATAAAAAGAATGGCTAATGGCATAACACCTAAAATAAGCAATACCATAAGAATAATAGTTAAAATAAGATTTACCCATAGTAGCTTCGGACGTTTCCATGCTGCATCTTCCTCGGATGCAGCCGTTTCACCTAAAACCTCCGCATAATTTTGTCCTCCAGCAGATACCTGAATGGCTTCTAGTGATAAAACGCCAAGGCGTTTTCGCTCCATTCTACCCATCCAGTAAGCAGCAAGCAGCACCCATATAGCACCACAAACCATAACTGGAATTAATGGATTAAACAGCTCATGCATATCAAGGCTTAAGGCACTAGCTGCTCGTGCAGTTGGTCCTCCCCATGGTGTTAAATTCGTTACGCCTACAGCCATTAACGCAACAGCTGGCAAAATAAGCGGATTCATCTTTAGACGTTGATAAAGTGGAAGCATTGCAGAAATTGTAATCATATAGGTTGTTGTTCCATCACCATCGAGAGAAACAATTGTCGCCAATACAGCTGTACCGACTACAATTTTCATCGGATCACCTTTTACTGCCTTTAAAATCTTATTGACAACCGGGTCAAATAAACCAGCATCAATCATAATACCAAAATACAAGATGGCAAACATCAGCATAACACCAGTTGGTGCTAGATTTTTAATCCCCTCAAGTGCCATTTCACCGAGATCAGACCCAAAACCAGCAAAAATAGCGAACGCTGCTGGTACAACCATAAGTGCAATTAATGCGGAAAGCCTTCCGCTCATAATTAAATACATAAATGTAGCTACCATGGCAAAACCGAGAATAGCAAGCATTGTCAAACACCCCTCTTCACTTGTTGAAAGCGCTTTATTAAAATTAATTTAGCGAATCTTGACGAAAAGTGATATAAAATGAAAAATAAAAACGTTTTATTCTTAAAGTGAATTGTGTTCATAAAAACCAAACGATTGCTATTCTTCTGAATCTTTAAAGTATAAAAAAACCACCTCTCATAATTTTTTAAAATCATGAGAAGTGGTAGTTGCTCTATATTTTAATTGCAAAGCACACTACTTCTTAAAAAGAAGTGTTGAAACGTCAAATGGCGATTCTCTAATGGCTAAAATTTAGCTATTTATAAATAGCATAAACTAATAATCAACATCTACAAACATTGATATATCAACGTTTTTTCGATATTAATTACATCATTCCTGGCATACCGCCCATGCCGCCCATATCTGGCATTGCTGGTGCTGCTGGTTCTGGAATATCTGCTACCACTGCCTCTGTTGTTAAGAACAGAGCTGCTACAGATGCTGCGTTTTGTAGTGCTGAGCGTGTTACTTTTGCTGGGTCTACTACGCCTGCTTCCATCATATTTACCCATTCGCCAGTTGCTGCATTGAAGCCTACACCGATTTCCTCACGTTTTAAACGATCTACAATGATTGAACCTTCTAGACCAGCGTTATTAGCGATTTGGCGAACTGGCTCTTCTAAAGCACGTAGAACGATTTTCACACCTGTAGCTACATCGCCTTCTACTGACTCAGCCGCTTTTTCCACTGCTGCATAGACGTTAAGAAGTGCAGTACCACCACCTGATACGATACCTTCTTCAACTGCTGCACGAGTTGAGTTCAATGCGTCCTCAATGCGAAGTTTGCGCTCTTTTAGCTCTGTTTCTGTTGCAGCACCAACTTTGATAACTGCTACACCGCCTGCTAATTTTGCAAGACGCTCTTGTAATTTTTCTTTATCGAACTCTGAAGTAGTTTCAGCAAGTTGCGCACGAATTTGACCAACACGTGCCTCGATAGCATCTGCACCGCCTACACCTTCAACAATTGTTGTGTTGTCTTTTGTGACAACAACTTTTGCTGCGCGACCAAGTGCAGAAATATCAGCTGATTTTAGGTCTAAGCCTAATTCTTCTGTAATCACTTGACCACCAGTTAGGATAGCGATATCTTCAAGCATTGCTTTACGACGATCACCAAAGCCAGGTGCTTTTACTGCTACAGCATTGAATGTACCACGAAGCTTATTCACAACAAGTGTTGCAAGTGCTTCACCTTCAACATCTTCAGCAATCATTAATAGTGGACGACCTTGTTGTACCACTTGCTCTAATAATGGTAATACTTCTTGAATGTTTGTGATTTTTTTATCTGTAATTAAAATATATGGGTTTTCAAGAACCGCTTCCATTTTATCTGTATCTGTTACCATATAGTGTGAAGCGTAGCCGCGGTCAAATTGCATCCCCTCTACTACATCAAGCTCTGTTGTAAAGCCTTTAGATTCTTCAATTGTAATAACACCATCGTTACCAACACGTTCCATCGCTTCAGCAATAAGTTGTCCAACTTCATCGTCAGCAGCAGAAATAGCAGCAACTTGTGCAATTTCTTCTTTATTGCTTACAGGGCGAGAAATGGCATGTAATTCTGTTAATGCAGCCGCAACTGCTTTATCAATACCTTTACGGATACCTACAGGGTTTGCACCAGCTGTAACATTTTTCAAACCTTCACGAATGATTGCCTGTGCTAACACTGTTGCAGTAGTTGTACCGTCACCTGCGATTTCATTTGTTTTAGAAGCAACCTCAGCTACTAATTTTGCTCCCATGTTTTCATATGGGTTTTCTAGCTCGATTTCTTTTGCAATTGTTACACCATCATTTGTAATAAGTGGTGAACCGAATTTTTTTTCTAATACAACATTGCGCCCTTTTGGCCCTAATGTTACCTTTACAGCATTTGCTAATTTATCTACACCTTGTAGCATTAATGAACGAGCGTCTTCTGAAAATTTAATATCTTTTGCCATGTGAATTTACCCTCCTGAAATGGAATATTCGTTAAGCTTCATCAATATGTTTATATTAATTTTTGCTTCTTGTACATTGTTATAAAGCGAACAATGACTGTAAGCATTCACCTTATCGAAAGGTGCATAAAATATTGGTTTATTCAATAACTGCAAGAATATCGCTTTCGCGTAAAATTAGGTATTCATTACCTTCAAATTTAACTTCTGTACCAGCGTATTTAGAGAAAATAATGCGGTCGTCAACTTTAACGTCAAGCTCTACACGTTGTCCATTCTCTAAAACACGACCTGTCCCAACTGCTACAACTTTACCTTCTTGTGGTTTTTCTTTTGCCGAGTCGGGTAGCACAATACCGAATGCAGATTTTTCTTCTACCTCGATTAGTTCAATTACAATACGATCTCCTAGTGGTCTTAACAAGTGAAACAACCTCCTATTAATTAAATAATAATTAAGTTTTTATTAGCACTCAATCTCAACGAGTGCTAACACATTTATTATAATAATCAATCACTCTTTTTTTTGCAAGTCAGAACCTCTAAAAATTTTGTTTTCTTTCTATATTCCTCTACAATAGAAATGAAGCATATGAATGGAAAGGATTTTGATTGTGACTAATTTTCAAAAAGTGAAGAAACATAAAAAAACAGGTCTGTACGTTTTACTCATCTATATCCTTATGCAAATTTCAGGTAGATGGTTGCTCTTACCGTTTCATGCACTTGTTCAAAAAATAACAGAGCTATCCCCTGAACAAGCTGCACCTATTACGCAAGGCTGGTATATTGCCCTTAGCTTTGCCATTGCGCTTATTTTAAGCTTAATTCTAACTTCTCGCGATAAAGACTTTTGGAATATTTATCAAGGAAAAAAAGAAACGATACCTCTTACAATCGTCTGGGGAATTATCGGCTTCTTCCTCGTATTCTTTGGTCAAATGATTGGCGCTGTTATTGAAATGACTGTTTTTGGTATCGAAGGAGGCTCGCAAAATACTGCGGATATTGTTGCATTAGCTAAAGGTGCTCCAATTGCTATATTAGCGATTGTTGTATTTGGCCCAATCTTAGAAGAGTTTGTCTTCCGCAGAGTAATATTTGGATCACTTGTCCAAACAACAAATTTTTGGATAGCTGCTATTGTCAGTGCTATATTCTTTGCGCTTATACACTTCGACTTTTCTCATATTCTGCTTTATACGATTTGTGGCTTAATTTTCGCCTTTTTATATCACAAAACAAAACGTATTTGGACTTCAATTATCGCACATATTATGTTGAACGGTTTTGTGACACTTATACAATTCTATGCAGAACCACTACAAAAGTTTCTTGAAGAGCTAGAAAAAATGCAATAAATTTTTGTAAAGCTATCATATGATGAAAAAGCTCGATGCCAAAAAACTTAGGCACCGAGCTTTTATCATTACTGCTGATTAAATTCTTCTATTTGGCGTCGTTGCTGCTCAAGCGCCTCTTCAACTAGGCGTTTTTGCTCAGCTTCCTGTTCCTCTTTTAGACGTAGCTCTTCTGATCTCAAGTATTTTTTATAGCCAATTCGAGAAATCATAATACTAATTTCGTAAAGAATAAATAATGGAACTGACACCATTAAATGCGACGCCAATTCAGGTGGTGCAATAATTGCAGCACATACAAATAATGCAAAATATGAATATTTACGAATACGAATTAATAAATCAGGACTTAATATTCCTATACGTGAAAAGAATAATACAACAATTGGTAATTGGAATAAAAAACCGAATGGTATTGTAAGTTTAAATAAAAATGTAAAATACTCATGTATACCAATCGTTTGCTGAATCTCTAAATCATTTGATAAATTCATCATAAACGTCATGACATAAGGAAATAGTAAAAAATATGAAAAAGATAACCCTGCTAAAAATAGTAAAAACGAATATGGTATATAGCTTAAAGTTGCTTTTCTTTCTATTTCGCTTAAGCCCGGACTAATAAATGCCCATAATTGATACATTAAAATTGGTGATGAAATAATAAACGCAATTAAAAAAATAATTTGGAAATAAATAGACAGTGGTGTTACTACATCAAAAGCATGAAGCTCTAAATTATAGGATTCCCCTGTAGATTGGATGTATTTCACAAGTGGTTTTGCAACAAAAAAACCACCAGCCATAGCGAGAACAAAGAAAACGGCAACTATAAAAAGCCGTTTTCTTAATTCTTCTATATGCTCAATGATAGTTAGATCTTTTGGATTCATTCCTCAAACATCCTAACTTATTTATCTAGTTCTTTCTTTTTCTTATCATCATCGTCTTCGTCGGCCAATCCTTTTGTAGCATTTTTGAATTCACGTAATGTTGAACCAAATGCCTTACCAAGCTCTGGTAATTTTTTAGGACCAAAAATTAGTAATGCCACAACTCCGATAATAATGAGGCTCATAGGACCAATACCACCCATTCCAGCCACCTCCTCTTATATCCATCATTTTAACGCATAATTCGTCAATTTGCTAACTAATTAAATGTGAAAGTTTTTCGTCATAGCCTTCTCTATATCACTAGTAAAGAGTAGCTTTATCAGTCTTCCTGATTACGAATTAAATAAATAAGTGCTTGCAACTCTACAGATAAATCAATGGTTAATAGTTGCATGCTATCAGGCACTGTTAAACGCTCTGGTGTAAAGTTTAAAATACCCTTTGCATTCATTGCAGCAAGGCGATCAGCCATTTTCTGTGCTGAGCGTGAAGATACCGTTAAAATAGCAAGCTCCGCTCCATATTCTGCATATTTTTCTTCTAGCAAATCTGGATGAAAAACAGGAATATTACTAATCATTTTTCCATCTTTAGGAGCTTTTGAGTCAAATGCTACAACAATATGAGTATTATGGTTTTTTTGAAAATTATATTTGAGTAATGCACTACCTAAATTCCCTACGCCAATTAATGCCACCTTTGTCGTTTCGTGCTGATCAAGCGTTTGACTAAAAAACTGTAATAGATGCTGTACATCATAACCGTAGCCCTTTTTCCCAAGAGCGCCAAAATACGAAAAATCACGGCGAATGGTTGCAGAATCTATTTTCATCGCTTCACTCAATTCCTTGGACGATATACGCTCCATACCTTCCTGTGCAAAGTTTTGAATAAATCGATAGTAAAGAGGAAGTCTTTTTGTAGTGGCCTGTGGAATTTTTAATTCTTGTTTCAAACTTTTTCCTCCTTATAGTATACCTAATCCAATTTTACTGTATTTAGCTATAACTATATACAAAATATTTGCTACCCACTAGCGTATTTCCCTTTAGTTAATGGCGCTTTTACGCAACTAACTAAAGGGAAATCGTTTCAATCTTACATGACTGCTCGGAATAAGTAAAGCACTGACATTGCATGCAATTCGTTCATCCATTACACTAAGGTAGAATTGAGGTGTCAAGAATGATTGTTTTACAGGTCAATCAACTATATAAATCCTTTCTTGCAGATGAAATTTTAAGCGGTGTTAAATTAGAGGTGCAACATCGTGATCGCGTTGCCTTAGTAGGACGCAATGGTGCAGGTAAATCTACGTTATTAAAAATCATCGCTGGTCAAATGTCTTATGATTCAGGCGATATTATTATTCCTAAAGGTATCCAAATTGGCTATTTAGAGCAGCATGCCGGATTAAATTCTACATTAACAATTTGGGATGAAATGATGACGATTTTTGCATCACTGCTTGAGCAGGAGCAAACCTTGCGCTCCCTTGAACAGCAAATGGCTGATCCAAATATCTATGAAAACCCTACTGTCTATGCAAAAATTATGGCGGAATATGATCAATTACAGCATACATTTAAGGATGCTGGTGGCTATCAATTTGAATCGGATATCCGCTCCGTGCTTCACGGTATGCAATTTTATCCTGAAGACTATGATAAACCTATCAGCTCATTATCTGGTGGACAACGCACGCGATTAGCGCTTGCCAAGCTCCTACTGAGTAAACCAGACCTTTTAATTCTCGATGAGCCGACAAACCATTTAGATATTGAAACACTATCTTGGTTGGAATCCTATTTAAAGGGCTATGAAGGCGCCATTTTAATTGTTTCGCATGACCGCTATTTCCTAGATCAGGTCGTTTCGATTGTCTATGAGGTTTCTCGTCATCGCGTCACAAAATATACCGGCAACTATAGTGCTTATTTAGATGAAAAGGCTAAAAATTATGAGCGTGATCTGAAGCTATACGAGCGTCAGCAAGATGAGAAAGCTAAGCTTGAGGACTTTATTCAAAAAAATATTGCACGTGCCTCTACAACAAAAATGGCACAGAGCCGTCGGAAAATGCTAGAGCGAACAGAATGGATGGAATCTCCAGAGGGTGATGAAAAATCAGCTAGCTTTGGCTTCACTATTGAACGTCAAAGTGGCAATGATGTATTATCTATTGACGATTTAACTATTGGTTATGGTCAACAAGCAATATCAAGTGGCATTACCCTACGTACCTTTCGTGAGGATCGTATAGCACTGGTAGGTCCAAATGGCGTTGGCAAATCAACATTACTGAAAACAATTGTAAAGGACCTAACCCCTATTTCAGGCGATATTCGTTATGGCACAAATGTGCAAATTGGCTACTATGATCAGGAGCAGGCAAAACTCTCCAGCAATAAAAGTGTTTTAAAAGAGCTTTGGGATGAATGGCCATTAATGAATGAAAAGGATATACGCACTGTCCTAGGACGTTTTTTATTTAGTGGTGAAGATGTGGATAAAGTAGTATCTTCGTTATCTGGTGGTGAAAAGGCACGACTGGCACTTGCAAAACTAATGATGCAAAAGGCAAATTTTTTAATTTTGGATGAGCCGACAAACCATCTTGACTTAGATAGTAAAGAGGTGCTGGAAAATGCGTTAATTGATTATCCAGGGACACTTCTTTTTGTGTCACATGACCGCTACTTTATTAATCGTATTGCCACAAAAGTAGTCGAGCTGTCTGGAACAGGCTCTTTTGAGTATTTAGGTGACTACGATTATTATTTGGAGAAAAAACAAGAACTACTAGAGCTTGCACAAATGAAAGCAGCCTCACAGCCACAAGGACAACAAGAAGCAACTGAAAAAACCTCTACCTCTAAAATTGATAAAGAGGCTAAAAAACGCGAACGTCAAATTAGACGTGCTATTGAGGAATTAGAAGAAAAGATGCAAGAAACCATTGCTACTATTGCACATTTAGAGGAAGCCCTTTGTGATCCTGCGATTTTCACAGACCATGAAAAAATTACAGAGCTTCAAGAGCAGCTAACAACTGCTAAAGAACAACATGAGCTATTCGAATTAGAATGGCTGGAGTTAAATGAAGAGCTTGAAAATATTCATCTATAAGGCTGTCTAAGACCGAGCTATCCACTGAACCTTTATTATGTGGACTAGTTCGGTTTTCTTTACTCGTCACCATTTTTCATATATATTGGTCAAGCGCTATTTTTCGACAAAAAATGCCCACAACTTTATACACACAATAAATCTAGTTGTATCAACATATCAACAGAGTTTTCCACATTGTCCACAATTAAAAATTATTTTATCCACATTCCTTCTTATAAAATCTACTACTATATATAGAATAATCACAAGTTATACACAATTTATCAACATTTTGTGCATAAGTACGCCTGTTCGCTGTTTTTTTATCACTATACCTGTGGATAATTTTCTGAAAAATTTGTCAATTAAACTGCTCCCTCCTTTAGCATTTCTCTACAATTTTTTTAACATACAAAAAGAGGCGTCCTTAGAAAGAGGGCACTGAAAAACTTACATTTTTTACGATGAATTAGTTTTTCAAACAAAAATAAGGCACTTTCCATTCGTTTTTGAATGGAAGGTGCCTTATTTCTTTCTTTTTTCCTACTCTTTTTCACTCAGTAGTTTGAGTATCCGTTTCAGATTGACCGCAAAGATCGTCGTGGCTCCTTGAATTTCCATGCCAAATAAACCCGCCGATTTTGCTGTTTTAAAGCCGTGTGGGTTCTTTAATTCACTATTTTTCGCTTCGATTTTATAGCGTTTGCTGGCAAGTGCTTTGAATTCGGCTGTTTCCTGGAATGCTGCTTGTTCTTGATGTGTATCGGATTGAATCGTTACACTATACGTTTTACTTTTCGCCCCTTCCTTATAACAGCCCTCTCGCATCGGGCAAACTTTACATTTTTCAATATCAAAATGAAACGTTAAACTTTGATTCAGGGTTTTCCTGCCCGTACGTCTTTTGTGAGTTGCCATGTGCCCCGCTGGACAAACAAACATACCCGCATCCTTGTTATAATCAAATTCAATTTTCCGTTGTCCGCTGCCATTTGTGATTACTGGATTTAACTTTGAAATTAACTGAAACTGCTCCGATTTTGCATACACTAAATTCTCTTTCCAGGAATAGGCGGCATCACCAATCACCGTGTCAATTTCCATGCCGGCAGTTCTACTTTTCTCTACCAACTCTTGTAAATAGTGCCCATCACTTTTTTCACCCGTCGTCACAACCGCTGCTGTAATAATACGTTCATCACTCATCGCAATATGCGTTTTAAAACCAAAGAAAGAAGAATCTGCTGACTTATGGCCAACACGTGCATCCGGATCATTTGAATAGCTTAAATGATTCTCATAATCATCTATCACTTCTTTTAAAACATTTAATTTTTCTTTCACAGCCGGGATTTGTGCAACCTTTGATTGTGTTTCGACTGCTTCAACTACTTGACGACAGTAATCTAATTCTTCTGTGACTTCATTTGACGCAGGCTTCTCAGGGAATTTTCCGACCATGTTTTCGTCTAGTTGATACACGGCTTTACGTACATTTTTGGATTTTTCCTGTAAAAATTCTTTGGGCGTTTTCTGGTTATATCGCGCTTTTGTATGGGTAGCGTCGACAATCACCATTTTACTAAGGAGTAGTCCTTTCTCTAAAGCAATTTCAACAGTTTTCTGAATCAGTAAATCTAATAAATTCATATCTTGAAGACGGAGTCGACGGAATTTTGTCAGGGAACTGGGGTCGATCACTTCCTCTTCTGGTGCCATATCTAAAAAATATTTAAAGGACATATCGAATTTTGAACGTTCGATAAGGTCGGCATCCGACAGGTCATGAATCGCTTTTAACAGTAAATATTTAAACATGCGAATCGGTGGAATCGCGTTACGGCCATTAACTAAACAGTATTTCGATTTTAGTTCGTCTAGAATAAATGAGAAATCCACAAGTTCATTGATTTGGCGAAGCATATTGTCCTTTGGAATAATTAAATCGTACAACGCCATGTACGGGCTTAAATTGAATGTTTCCTGTTTAGAAATCATGGTCGCACCACCTTTTATTAGTCCTTTAATTATACAGGAAATTTGTGAGATTATACGAGAGGAAAACCCTTCTAGTGATGAAAGTGGTCCCAGTTGATTGGAATGGAGGCGGCGACTTCTGCGGGAACAGCACGAGCGGAAGCACCCGGACTGAGCAAAGCGAGGGAGAAGGCTGGAGCCGTGCCCGCGAAACGCGTCCGCCGCAATGGAAATCAACGGCATCGAAGAAAAAGAGAGTACAGGAACGAATATTCGTTCCTGTACTCTCTCACTTGTGCCTGAGGGACTTTTTCAGTGCCCTCCTTAGAAAGACACCTCTTCTTTATGTTAAACCCATGATTTTAATTCCATGCCAGGACGTCCATTCATCAATAAATTTCCACGAACCCCCGCTTCAAACATCGGTGCTGCTGCCGCGCCAATCATTGCTGCATTATCTGTGCACAATTTAAGCGGCGGTACAAAAAATGGAATACCTTCCTTTGTGAATACTGCCTCTAATGACGCACGTAAGCCTTTATTTGCTGCGACACCGCCTGCTGCAATTACTTGTTTCACTTGATATGCCTTTGCGGCACGCAATGCTTTTGCTGTTAGTACCTCTACCACACTTTCCTGAAAGCCTTTTGCAACAGCTGTTGGCGAAATTTCCTCTCCTCGCTGATCCATATTATGCTTATAATTAATAACAGCTGATTTCAAACCACTAAAGCTAAAATCATATGAATCTTCCTCCAGCCAAACCCTCGGAAAAGATACAGCCTCTTCGCCTTCATGAGCAAGCTGGTCAATACGTGGGCCACCTGGATAAGGCAAGTTTAACACACGTGCCACTTTATCATAGGCTTCACCTGCTGCATCATCTCGCGTTTCACCAATCACTTCAAATGAGCCATGCTCCTTCATATAGACAAGCTCTGTATGACCACCTGATACAACAAGTGCTAATAATGGAAACTCCATTGGCTGAACAAGTGCATTGGCATAAATATGCCCTGCAATATGATGCACACCAATAATCGGTAAATTATGTGCAAATGCAAAGGCCTTTGCTGCATTAATACCAATCAATAATGCACCTACAAGCCCCGGTCCCTCTGTCACAGCAACCGCATCTAAATCTGCTGGCTTTATATTGGCTTGTGTTAAAGCCTCCTCAATCACCACTGTAATTTGCTCAACATGATGACGTGATGCAATTTCAGGAACAACACCACCAAATCGCTTATGACTTTCTATTTGTGAAGCAACAACATTTGAAACAATTTCATTGCCATTGCGAATAATCGCCGCTGCTGTTTCATCACAGCTTGATTCTATTGCTAATATTATTGTATTTTTCACTATAACTTCGCCCACATAACAAGGGCATCCTCCCCGTTATCAGTATAATAGCCTTTTCGTATGCCGCCGTCTTGGAACTGAAGCTTGCGATAAAGATTTTGTGCAATCGTATTTGTTACACGAACCTCTAAAGACATCATCTCCATTCCATGTAAACGTGCTATTTGCATCGCCTCACGCATAAGTCCTTCACCAATGCCTCTGCCACGTGCTTGCTCCACAACAGCTACATTCGTAATTTGGGCTGCATCAATCACCATCCACATACCACAAAAGCCAATAATGCTACCATCTGCATCCTCAGCTAATACATAATGTGCATATGGGTTCTCATGTACTTCATAATAAAAGGAATCTAATGTCCATGCTACGGGAAATGAGGCAAGCTCAATTTCATAAACTGCTGGAACATCATCAGAAACCATTTTACGATAAGTGACATTACTACTCATGTGTCCTCTCCTTTTGTTCCTTCAACCAATTTGCTTCCGCCTCAGCAATGCGCTTATATTGCGGAACAAAGTGATGGGTAGCTTCTACGCTTGGAAGTGCTACCTGTGTTGCCAAATGAACAGCTTCAGTTGCACGTGGTAAATCAAGGCTAAACGGTGCACGTATTGCTGCATCTCCAAGCACATTAGTAATGCTCTCCCAAAATATATCAACATCTATGCCAACAAACAAAATAGGTGCTTCTAAAGCCTTTAAACGCTCTAATAGCTCATCGATATGTGTATGGTAATCCTCAACAATAGTTTCTAGTGCCATTCCTTGATAAATAGCCGTGTAAACATTGCCTCTACGTGCATCAAAAATTGGGCAAATTAAGCCATTGTATAAAGCAGCATTTGCTGCTAATATTTTCAAGCTAGAGATACCAACTAAAGGCTTTTGTAACGTCCATGCTAGCGTTTTAGCCAGTGTTACACCTATACGGACGCCTGTATAAGAGCCTGGGCCTTCAGATACTGCAATTGCGTCTAAATCGCTTGGCTTTAGCCCTATACGTGTTAAAACCTCTTCAATAGCAGGCATTGCACCTGCCGAGTGTGTTAATTTTATATTTTGCACCATTTCGGCAACCACTTTTCCATCCTTTACAACAGCGATAGAAAGCGGTGCATTTGCTGTTTCTATTCCTAACCAAATCATTTTATTAGCTCCTCACATAGTGCCTCATAGCGTTTCCCATGAGGTATTAATACAAAGCGTCGTTCATGCTCCTCGATTCGGTAAATCTCTATTGCTAGGCGCTCCTGTGGCAAATCCTGTTCAATTAAATGCGCCCACTCGACCACTGATACTGCATCACCATAGAATAGCTCATCCCATCCCAAATCCTCATCGCTTTCTGCTAAACGATAAACATCTAAATGGTTGAAGGGTAGACGTCCCTCATATTGCTTAATTATCGTAAATGTTGGACTGTTTACAGTTCTCGTAACACCCAGTCCCTTCGCTAATGCCTTTGTAAATGTTGTCTTGCCTGCACCAAGGTCCCCTTCTAATGTAATGGTATCCTGAGCTTCTAATAACGCTGCAAGTCTTACGGCAAACTGTTCTGTATCATCAACTGATTTCATGATTATTTCATACATCGTCTTTTTTCCTCTCATTCACTACATTATCTCTAGTTTACCGAAACAAGCGCAAATGTTCAAAGCATCCAATATAAAAACACGCCTTCTCTCCAAAAGACGTGTCTACGTTCTATCTATTAGAATGCCCCTTTACGGCGATTACTTCCTTATCAATTAATTTATCATCTTTAAACTTCACAATATAGCCCTGTGTCATGAGTATTTCATCATCCCAACGATACTCATTTTTTTTAATTTTTTTACCTGCTCCACCTACTGTTTTTACTACTTCAATATAGGTCATATTATTTTGCAATTTCTCAAATTCTGTTTCATTCATATTTTTTTGCCAATGATATGTGTTGGATTCTTCAATTTCTATAATAGGATCACCGCAGCCTATCATGAATGCTATAACGCTGATAAGCATTGGTAGAGAAAGACGTTGTAAGAAATTATTACTTTTCATAGAAACACCCCCGTCATTAATCCAATTACTACTGTATTTTTACCCCTGTTCTTTATTTTAGAAACATATTTATCTAGTAATTCAATAACCTCGGTGCTGTTAAAATACTGCTAGCAACAATAGCCTGTAGACAAAGCTAAGTAATTTCAAGGTAATACAAGATGATGTCAAAAAACTAAATATATGAATAACTTGAAATAATAATGAAAAGTGTATACAAAATTGTCCATGCAGGCACTAGTTTTACTTCAGTGAAGCTGCACCCTTAAAGAATATACTTAATTAGACAGTTTCCATGTATTCATGGTAGAAGACTTCGATGGAGCTACCTCAACTTCAATAAGCACAAGAGTGAGCTAAATAAATTACAGCTTTCAAGCATTCAAAATTTATATAATGGTAAGATTACCCCTTATTCAATTGTTGAGTCCAAGGTACAGCTTTCATGTCGCCTACATTAGCCCATATAGAGCGTCTGTCTGAGGATTGTACATTTATAGAGGCATCGATTTCAACTCTACGCTTACCTTTTATCTACAGTTTAGCTTTCAAAATCGCTAGCTCATTTCTTGCTAAATATTCTATAGGTCAACAATTCCAGCAAATAAAAAAGCTCTTATGATTTAAACTATCATAAGAACTATATTATCAGTTTTATTAAAATGGCGGTCCCGACCGGGATCGAACCGGCGATCTCCTGCGTGACAGGCAGGCATGTTAACCGCTACACCACGGGACCTCTTAAAGACATTGATAAATATATCATAAAAAAAGAAGAGAAGCAATAGATTTTTAATTTTTTTTATGTAAGTTGCACTTAGTAAAGTAGATAACCTTTATCTAAATAATTTTATTTAAATGATTTGTACGATTGTACTAAAATAAATACATGAGTAAAAAAAGTAAACCACTTAATCAAAAAGAGATGTCGTTTATCGAAAAAGCCCGTAGAACTCAAATTGTAGAATGTGCGATTGAAACCATTGCAGAAATAGGTTATGCCCAAGCATCTTTAGGACAAATTGCCAAGCGCGCAAAAATCAGTAAGGGAGTTATTTCTTATCACTTTGCAAATAAAGGAGAATTATTAGAGCAAGTAATTTATGATTACTATACAGCTTGCCAAGCCTATATTGCTCCACTAATAGGAAGTCAAAAATCACCTAAAGAGATGCTTAGCATATACATTGAATCTAATCTTAGATTCATAGATGAGCATCGACGACATATGTTCGCTGTTATAGAAATTGTTTCTAATGAAAGAACCGCTGATGGTAAACTTCGGTTTGCGGCAGACCATGATGACACCATTTTTCTTCCAATTGAAAATATACTCAAGCTGGGGATGCAAGAAGGGATTTTCCGAGAGTTCACCAAACTCTCAGCAAGAGTGATGGCGTTGACAATAAGAAATGCCATTGATGGGTTTACCATTGAATTAATGAGAAATCCTCAGTTAAATGTGCAGGAGTATACTAACGAGCTAATTACAATCTTTGATAAATCAACTAAAAAGTAATGTGTCATAACTTAGGAGGATAACAATGTTTTACTATGAGGTAATTTGTTCTAGCTGTAAAAATAAATTCAGAGTATATGAGGGGTCACTAAGATATAGACAGTTAAAGGAAGGAAGCAACAAAATTTTTCGTTGTGAAGATTGCAATCATAAAATACGTATGGATGCAATCAAAAATTTCTTTAGAGATAGATTATAAAATATTGAGGAAAGCTTCAAAGAGCCTTATTACATACAATAAACGTAATAAGGCTCTTATTCTTTGATAAAAAAGCAGTCAGCTAAATGCTGACTGCTTTTCTATATAGATTGCCTAGCGATGTCCTACTCTCACAGGGGGAAGCCCCCAACTACCATCGGCGCGAAAGAGCTTAACTTCCGTGTTCGGGATGGGAACGGGTGTGACCTCTTTGCCATTATCACTAGACTATATTTGACCTTCAATTTGTAGCTTGAAGCTCTCTTTTGGTTGAAAGAATTATTCTTTCAAAACTGGATAAACAGTGCATTGAATTGCGTCAAACTGGTTTTGGTTAAGTCCTCGATCGATTAGTATTCGTCAGCTCCATGTGTCACCACACTTCCACCTCGAACCTATCTACCTCATCGTCTTTGAGGGATCTTACTTACTTGCGTAATGGGAAATCTCATCTTGAGGGGGGCTTCATGCTTAGATGCTTTCAGCACTTATCCCGTCCACACATAGCTACCCAGCGATGCCTTTGGCAAGACAACTGGTACACCAGCGGTGTGTCCATCCCGGTCCTCTCGTACTAAGGACAGCTCCTCTCAAATTTCCTACGCCCACGACGGATAGGGACCGAACTGTCTCACGACGTTCTGAACCCAGCTCGCGTACCGCTTTAATGGGCGAACAGCCCAACCCTTGGGACCGACTACAGCCCCAGGATGCGATGAGCCGACATCGAGGTGCCAAACCTCCCCGTCGATGTGGACTCTTGGGGGAGATAAGCCTGTTATCCCCGGGGTAGCTTTTATCCGTTGAGCGATGGCCCTTCCATGCGGAACCACCGGATCACTAAGCCCGTCTTTCGACCCTGCTCGACTTGTCGGTCTCGCAGTCAAGCTCCCTTGTGCCTTTACACTCTACGAATGATTTCCAACCATTCTGAGGGAACCTTTGGGCGCCTCCGTTACCTTTTAGGAGGCGACCGCCCCAGTCAAACTGTCCGCCTGACACTGTCTCCTGCCCCGCTAAGGGGCATGGGTTAGAATTTCAATACAACCAGGGTAGTATCCCACCGACGCCTCCTTCGAAGCTGGCGCTCCGAGATCTCTGGCTCCTACCTATCCTGTACAAGTTGTACCAAAATTCAATATCAGGCTACAGTAAAGCTCCACGGGGTCTTTCCGTCCTGTCGCGGGTAACCTGCATCTTCACAGGTACTATAATTTCACCGAGTCTCTCGTTGAGACAGTGCCCAGATCGTTACGCCTTTCGTGCGGGTCGGAACTTACCCGACAAGGAATTTCGCTACCTTAGGACCGTTATAGTTACGGCCGCCGTTTACTGGGGCTTCAATTCGTAGCTTCGCTTGCGCTAACCACTCCTCTTAACCTTCCAGCACCGGGCAGGCGTCAGCCCCTATACGTCACCTTACGGTTTTGCAGAGACCTGTGTTTTTGCTAAACAGTCGCCTGGGCCTATTCACTGCGGCTCTCTCGGGCTTTCACCCTAACAGAGCACCCCTTCTCCCGAAGTTACGGGGTCATTTTGCCGAGTTCCTTAACGAGAGTTCTCTCGCACACCTTAGGATTCTCTCCTCGACTACCTGTGTCGGTTTGCGGTACGGGCACCTCTCACCTCGATAGAGGCTTTTCTTGGCAGTGTGAAATCAGGAACTTCGTCCATACGGACTCGCCATCACAGCTTGGCGTTACAGTGTGCGGATTTGCCTACACACACGCCTTACTGCTTGGACGCGCATTTCCAACAGCGCGCTTACCCTATCCTCCTGCGTCCCCCCATTTCTCAAACGGTGAGGAGGTGGTACAGGAATATCAACCTGTTGTCCATCGCCTACGCCTATCGGCCTCGGCTTAGGTCCCGACTAACCCTGAGCGGACGAGCCTTCCTCAGGAAACCTTAGTCATACGGTGGACGGGATTCTCACCCGTCTTTCGCTACTCATACCGGCATTCTCACTTCTAAGCGCTCCACCAGTCCTTCCGGTCTGACTTCAACGCCCTTAGAACGCTCTCCTACCACTGACATCGTAGATGTCAATCCACAGCTTCGGTGAATCGTTTAGCCCCGATACATTTTCGGCGCAGCGTCACTCGACCAGTGAGCTATTACGCACTCTTTAAATGATGGCTGCTTCTAAGCCAACATCCTGGTTGTCTGTGCAACGCCACATCCTTTTCCACTTAACGATTACTTTGGGACCTTAGCTGGTGGTCTGGGCTGTTTCCCTTTTGACTACGGATCTTATCACTCGCAGTCTGACTCCCGTGTATAAATATCTGGCATTCGGAGTTTGTCTGAATTCGGTAAACCGGGATGGCCCCCTAGTCCAAACAGTGCTCTACCTCCAGTATTCTCATCACGAGGCTAGCCCTAAAGCTATTTCGGAGAGAACCAGCTATCTCCAAGTTCGATTGGAATTTCTCCGCTACCCACACCTCATCCCCGCACTTTTCAACGTGCGTGGGTTCGGGCCTCCAGTAAGTGTTACCTTACCTTCACCCTGGACATGGGTAGATCACCTGGTTTCGGGTCTACGACCACGTACTACTTCGCCCTATTCAGACTCGCTTTCGCTGCGGCTCCGCCTTCTACAGCTTAACCTTGCACGTAATCGTAACTCGCCGGTTCATTCTACAAAAGGCACGCTATCACCCATGAACGGGCTCTAACTACTTGTAGGCACACGGTTTCAGGTTCTCTTTCACTCCCCTCCCGGGGTGCTTTTCACCTTTCCCTCACGGTACTGGTTCACTATCGGTCACTAGGTAGTATTTAGCCTTGGGAGATGGTCCTCCCGGATTCCGACGGAATTTCACGTGTTCCGCCGTACTCAGGATCCACTCAGGAGAGAACGAACTTTCGACTACAGGGCTATTACCTGCTCTGGCGGACCTTTCCAAGTCGCTTCATCTAACTCGCTCTTTTGTAACTCCGTATAGAGTGTCCTACAACCCCAAGAGGCAAGCCTCTTGGTTTGGGCTCTTCCCGTTTCGCTCGCCGCTACTCAGGGAATCGATTTTTCTTTCTCTTCCTCCAGGTACTTAGATGTTTCAGTTCCCTGGGTCTGCCTTCAAGACGCTATGTATTCACGTCAAGATACTACGCCATTAAACGTAGTGGGTTCCCCCATTCGGAAATCTCCGGATCAAAGCTCACTTACAGCTCCCCGAAGCATATCGGTGTTAGTGCCGTCCTTCTTCGGCTCCTAGTGCCAAGGCATTCGCCGTGCGCCCTTAATAACTTAACCGTCGGCTTTCGATATACATCGTTATCCAGCGTCAGCTTCATTCGCTCGCTCAGTCACGTACAGAGGTACGCTCCTTTACTCACTCAATCGCTTCCTTGTCTAACTCGTATCTCAAAACCCTTAAATTATTAAGCCTAAAAAACTTAAAAAATAAATGTGTTTGTTACAATTTCAATGTCGTTTTATCCAGTTTTCAAAGAACAAAGCTACTACCTGCTTCTACTTCTTCGCAGCTTTGCGACGAAAGCGTAGCGACAGGAGCACATATATGAAGTATTTCATTCGAAAGAATGAACCTTCAAAACTGAACAGCAAAACGTAATCGTACAAACCCAAGGTTTGTATTCCGAAAATATCCTTAGAAAGGAGGTGATCCAGCCGCACCTTCCGATACGGCTACCTTGTTACGACTTCACCCCAATCATCTATCCCACCTTCGGCGGCTGGCTCCAAAAGGTTACCTCACCGACTTCGGGTGTTACAAACTCTCGTGGTGTGACGGGCGGTGTGTACAAGGCCCGGGAACGTATTCACCGCGGCATGCTGATCCGCGATTACTAGCGATTCCGGCTTCATGTAGGCGAGTTGCAGCCTACAATCCGAACTGAGAACGACTTTATCGGATTAGCTCCCTCTCGCGAGTTGGCAACCGTTTGTATCGTCCATTGTAGCACGTGTGTAGCCCAGGTCATAAGGGGCATGATGATTTGACGTCATCCCCACCTTCCTCCGGTTTGTCACCGGCAGTCACCTTAGAGTGCCCAACTAAATGATGGCAACTAAGATCAAGGGTTGCGCTCGTTGCGGGACTTAACCCAACATCTCACGACACGAGCTGACGACAACCATGCACCACCTGTCACCGTTGCCCCCGAAGGGGAAACTATATCTCTACAGTGGTCAACGGGATGTCAAGACCTGGTAAGGTTCTTCGCGTTGCTTCGAATTAAACCACATGCTCCACCGCTTGTGCGGGCCCCCGTCAATTCCTTTGAGTTTCAGTCTTGCGACCGTACTCCCCAGGCGGAGTGCTTAATGCGTTAGCTGCAGCACTAAGGGGCGGAAACCCCCTAACACTTAGCACTCATCGTTTACGGCGTGGACTACCAGGGTATCTAATCCTGTTTGCTCCCCACGCTTTCGCGCCTCAGCGTCAGTTACAGACCAGAAAGTCGCCTTCGCCACTGGTGTTCCTCCAAATCTCTACGCATTTCACCGCTACACTTGGAATTCCACTTTCCTCTTCTGCACTCAAGTCCCCCAGTTTCCAATGACCCTCCACGGTTGAGCCGTGGGCTTTCACATCAGACTTAAAGGACCGCCTGCGCGCGCTTTACGCCCAATAATTCCGGACAACGCTTGCCACCTACGTATTACCGCGGCTGCTGGCACGTAGTTAGCCGTGGCTTTCTAATAAGGTACCGTCAAGGTACAGCCAGTTACTACTGTACTTGTTCTTCCCTTACAACAGAGTTTTACGATCCGAAAACCTTCTTCACTCACGCGGCGTTGCTCCATCAGGCTTTCGCCCATTGTGGAAGATTCCCTACTGCTGCCTCCCGTAGGAGTCTGGGCCGTGTCTCAGTCCCAGTGTGGCCGATCACCCTCTCAGGTCGGCTACGCATCGTCGCCTTGGTGAGCCGTTACCTCACCAACTAGCTAATGCGCCGCGGGTCCATCCTGTAGCGATAGCAGAACCATCTTTCAACTCAGAAACATGTGTTTCCAAGTATCATTCGGTATTAGCCCCGGTTTCCCGGAGTTATCCCCAACTACAGGGTAGGTTACCCACGTGTTACTCACCCGTCCGCCGCTAACGTCAGAGGAGCAAGCTCCTCCTCTGTTCGCTCGACTTGCATGTATTAGGCACGCCGCCAGCGTTCGTCCTGAGCCAGGATCAAACTCTCCATAAAAAGAAATTTGATTTGCTCAAATTGTTTTGCTGGCATCTCATCTTCATTCGATGTCCAAAATTATTTCGTTCACTTACTAAAGTAAGCTACTAAAATTTATTGATTACGTTTTGCTTGTTCAGTTTTCAAGGTTCATATTGTTGCCTTTTGGGACAACTTCTTAATTTTATCATACATCCGAAATAGATGTCAATACTTTTTTGGAGCGGGTGATGAGAATCGAACTCACGACATCAGCTTGGAAGGCTGAGGTTTTACCATTAAACTACACCCGCATATATAAAATTTGGCGCGCCCGACAGGAGTCGAACCCATAACCTTCTGATCCGTAGTCAGACGCTCTATCCAATTGAGCTACGGGCGCTTATTAAAATTAATCGACTTGGTGCGGCCGAGAGGACTTGAACCTCCACGGGGTTGCCCCCACTAGGCCCTCAACCTAGCGCGTCTGCCATTCCGCCACGACCGCATTCATTTAGTAACTTTTCTAGTATACTTACATCAACCTAAAAAGTCAACTTGTTTCTTAAAAAGATGAGCCATGAAGGACTCGAACCTTCGACCCTCTGATTAAAAGTCAGATGCTCTACCAACTGAGCTAATGGCTCAAATTAAGAAATGAATGGCTGGGGTACTAGGATTCGAACCTAGGCATGACGGAATCAAAATCCGTTGCCTTACCGCTTGGCTATACCCCAATAAGTGGCGGTCCCGACCGGGATCGAACCGGC
Source organism: Lysinibacillus sp. FSL K6-0232 (assembly GCF_038008325.1). Taxonomy (NCBI): domain Bacteria; kingdom Bacillati; phylum Bacillota; class Bacilli; order Caryophanales; family Bacillaceae; genus Lysinibacillus; species Lysinibacillus sp. FSL K6-0232. The sequence continues at coordinate 3,688,602 of NZ_JBBOYW010000001.1, forward strand.
GATCTCCTGCGTGACAGGCAGGCATGTTAACCGCTACACCACGGGACCTTTATATGCTTATTAATATTAATTATGAAAAATGACCCCTACGGGATTCGAACCCGTGTTACCGCCGTGAAAGGGCGGTGTCTTAACCACTTGACCAAGGGGCCATGGCTCCGAAGGCAGGACTCGAACCTGCGACAACCTGATTAACAGTCAGGTGCTACTACCAACTGAGCTACTTCGGAATAATTCATATTATGTCGTCGTCATCTTATCGACTTTTTCTATTATAAGGACAACACAATCAAACGTCAACCTTTTTTATAAAATTTTTATTCTAATTGCTTCAGCCTCCCTAAACACTTGCTACAGCAGTATTTTTCCATATTCATTTTTATCTTTCTCATATATAATTGCTGACAATTGACACACATATACGTGTAGGAGCGGCGTTGTTTTTGTGCGGTAGCTTTGGGCGATTGTAAAGCCGAGCAAAAACGAGGCGCATTTACTTTTTTTAATAACTCTTTAAAATCTTTATCTCGATGTTTGTAACCCTTTCCCTCGATATGTAGATGATAATGGCATAGTTCATGAAGAACGATTCCTTTAACTTCTACAAGACCATATTGCTCATAAGCCTTTGGGTTAATTTCGATATTATGTGATTGTAGCAAATAACGTCCACCCGTTGAACGTAACCTGCTATTAAAATATGCTTGATGAGTAAATGGTTTATGAAAGCTTTCCATAGATAACTGACACACAAGTTGCTGTAGTTCCTCATTGTTCATAGTCATCACCTCTAACAACAAGAATACCACACTGCACAGTATTGGCAGTGTGGCAAAAAATTATTACTTAATCCATTGTTTGATTTTTTGGTGGAAGCATTGTTAAAGAAATGCGTCCTTTATTAATATCAATTTGTTCTACCCAAACGGTTACGATATCACCTAAGGCTACAACTTCCAATGGGTGCTTAATGCGTCTATTTTGTAATTTAGAAATATGCACTAGTCCATCTTGCTTCACACCAATATCAACAAATGCTCCGAAGTCTACGACATTTCTAACCGTTCCCTGCAATTCCATCCCAACTTTTAAATCTTCCATTTTTAATACATCTGTTTTAAGCAGTGGCTGTGGGAAAGCATCGCGTGGGTCGCGACTCGGCTTCATCAATGTTTCTACAATATCTTGAATCGTTACAACGCCGATTCCTAGGGCATCACTTAACTTTTGAATCTCTAAAGCCGCAATAGCTTCTTCTGCCTTTGGTGTGCCAAGTTCTTTTTTATCAATTTGTGCCTCTGCTAATATTTGCTCAGCTATTTTGTAGCTTTCAGGGTGAATACCTGTAGCATCAAATGGATTTTTAGCTTCTGGAACACGTAAAAAGCCGATTGCTTGCTCATAGGTTTTAGCACCAAGCCTTGGAATTTTCTTTAACTGTGCACGTGTTGTAAATTGACCATTTTCTTCTCGCACCTTAACTATATTTTCCGCAACTGTTTTGGATAAACCCGAAACGTATTGTAAAAGTGATGAAGAAGCCGTATTTACATCTACACCTACTTGGTTAACTGCTGTTTCTACAATAAATGTTAATGATTCATTTAATTTTTTCTGGGAAACATCATGCTGATACTGACCTACACCAACAGCTTTAGGTTCAATTTTCACCAACTCTGATAAAGGGTCCTGTAAGCGGCGTGCAATCGAAACGGCACTTCGTTGCTCTACCTGTAGATCAGGAAATTCTGCACGTGCAATATCAGATGCTGAGTACACAGAGGCACCCGCTTCATTGACAATAACATACGCTACATCTGTAGCAAGCTCATTTAATACATCTGCAATAAACTGCTCTGTTTCACGAGAGGCTGTACCATTCCCAATAGCAATAATACTAATTGGGTATTTTGCTAAAATTCCTTTCACAGTAGCTTTAGATTTTGCTACATCGGGTTTAGGTGGATGAGGATAAATAGCTGTAACCTCTAGCATCTTCCCTGTTTCATCTACAACCGCTAATTTACAGCCTGTACGATAGGCTGGGTCTACACCTAGTACATATTTGCCCTTCATAGGTGGCTGTAATAAAAGATTACGTAAATTTTCAGAGAAAATATGAATTGCCTGTGCCTCTGCTTTTTCTGTTAGCTCGTTTCTTAGCTCTCTTTCGATAGATGGTTGAATTAAACGCTTATATGAATCCTCTATTGCTAGCTTGACTTCCGCAATAGCGGGAGATGAACCAGTTGCAGGTATCCATTCCTTCCACATAATCATTAATACTCGGTCTATTGGCACATGAATTGAAACCTTTAAAACCTCTTCTTTTTCTCCTCGGTTGATCGCTAAAATACGATGAGGAACAATGCGACTTACAGGCTCCTTATATTCGTAATACATTTCAAAAACATTTTTTTCATCTATCTCTGCATTTTTTATATTTGTTACAAGCATGCCATCTTTCCATGAATACGCACGAATTTTCTCACGGATAGTAGCATCGTCAGCAAAACGCTCTGCTAAAATATCTCGCGCGCCTGCTAGTGCATCTTCGAGAGAAGCCACCTTGTCATGGTCTACAAAATCAGCTGCTAGTTGCTCTAATGAATCATTACTATATGCTAGTAGCAAGTCTGCAAGGGGTTCTAAGCCTTTTTCTTTAGCAATTGTTGCCTTTGTACGTCGCTTTTGCTTATATGGTCTATATAAATCCTCTACACGCTGTAAAACTGTTGCTGCAAGAATAGCTTGTTCCAATTCAGGTGTAAGCTTGTCCTGCTCTTGAATTAACCGTATAACCTCTTCCTTGCGTTGCTCAAGCTGCTGTATGTAATGATAACGATCCTCCACAGCTTTAATTTGCACCTCATCAAGAGAGCCTGTCATTTCTTTTCGATAGCGTGCAATAAATGGTACTGTATTTCCCTCTTCCAATAACTTAATAACAGCATCCGCTTGCCCCGGCTTAACCGCTACATCCTTGGCAATAAGCTGTAACATTTGTTTATGTTCCACATTATCCCTACCTTTTTCTTTTCATTCTACCATTACACTTTACTAAACATACAAAAAAATAGTCTACTCAGGCGACCGTGAGTAGACTATTTTTTAACTGAGAAAACTTAGAGCGAAACACCGCCGCTTGCTAGAATGGCCTCTTGTAATTTTTTTATAGCTTTTCTTTGTATGCGAGATACATGCATTTGCGAAATGCCTAATCGTTCTCCAGCTTCTTTTTGACTAAGCTGCTCTAAATATGTAAGCTGAATAACTTGTTTTTCCCTCTCATTTAACACGACCATTGCATCGGAAACAAGCATTCGTTTATTGGTCATTTCATAGCCATCATCTTCTCTACCCAAAATATCGAATAGTGTAACCGTGCTACCATCTGAATCAGACTCTATTGAATGATCCATTGAAAGCGCCTGATAGCTGCGCCCCATTTCCATCGCCTCTAATACTTCTTCCTCTGCCACTTCTAATCGTTCAGCGATTTCCTGAATGGATGGAGAACGCTGCAATTCAATTGTCAGCGCTTCCACTGTTAATTTAATTCTTGGGCCTAATTCTTTAATGCGTCTAGGCACATGAACATCCCATGTTTTATCACGTAAAAAGCGCTTAATTTCCCCAACAATCGTTGGCACAGCAAATGCTTCGAAACTACGACCGACATTTGGATCAAAACGTCTAATTGCACCTAATAAGCCCAGCATTCCTACTTGAACAATATCATCATAATATGATTTGCCATTTGAATATTTACGCGCTATTGACTCAACTAAATATCGATAATGAATCACTAAGTTGGTTTGTGCTTCATCATCCTCCGTTGACTGGTATAATGCAATCCACTTTAATACATCTTCTTTGGATGAAGATTTACGTAGTGATTCTTTCGACATTTTTTTCCACCTGCTCCCTAGAGACATACTTTGTCATGAAAACAGTTACGCCACCATCGTTATTAATCATCACCTCATCCATTAAAGTTTCCATTAAATAAAGTCCCAAGCCACCTTCTCTTAGCCCTGCAATGCTCTCCTCAGGGTGATACGGTCCAATTTTAGACTTAACCTCTTCAAAGCTAAAGCTATTGCCATAATCCGCAATCATGATTTCGATTTTATTGTCATACAACGCACACCCGATGACGATTTCGCCTTCCTCATCTTCCTTATAAGCATGATGTACAACATTTGTTACTGCCTCACTTGCCGCAATTTTCAAATCCTCAATATCATCATAGCTAAAGCCAACTCTAGCAGCTAGGCCAGAAACAGTTAAACGAATAACACTGACAAATTGCGGTTTAGCAGGAACTCTAATTTCTATATAATCAAATTCCTTCATTAGCTTAATTCCACCTTTTTATCAGTTTCGATATCCATTAAATCACTTAAACCCGTTATTTCAAACAATCTTTGTAGCCTATTGGATAAACCAACAAGCTTTACTTTGCCCTTTTCACGTACGACTCTTTTATAAAAGGCAACAAAAATACCAAGCCCTGTACTATCCATGTAGCTTACCTTGGACAAATCCAGCTCAATTTCTAATCCTTCAGTAATTTTAACAGCTTCTAATTCCTCACGTAGACCAGAAGCTGTAAATGTATCGATTTCTCCCTCAACAAATCCATACAATTTATGATCAATTTCTTTAAAATGTATTGTCACATCCATATAGCCATACCTCCACCATATTTATTAGACTGTTCCCTGTTCCCCATTCAATTAAAACATAAACCTATTTTTTTAAAATGACTACAGTAAAATCATCTGATAGGTTAAAGCCATGTATTTTCTCTATTTCCTGATATAGAAGCTGACATAATTGTTGGGCTGGTAAATGCTTGTGCTCCTTAATTAGTGCCGTAATAACCTGCCTGGAATTTAAGTCATCATGCTTTCTAAACTCTGTAACCCCATCAGTCATCATTGTAATAATATCATTTTCCTCCAAAACAATTTCCTGATATGTGTATTTTGTGTTTGGTAACACACCAAGCAATAATCCTTTTGCCTCTAATGAAAAGAATTGGTCTTGTTTGGCATTATAATGCAAAGCTGGTTCATGACCTGCTGATGCATAGGAAAAAATATTTTTTTGAATATCTAAACAGCCATAAAACATGGAAACAAACATACTATCATCAACACCTTTTTCAATTACCCTATTGATAACTTCTAAAACATAGGAAGGCTCTTTGTAAGCATATTCTAATGTTTCCAGACCATATTTCACCATCGACATACATAAAGCAGCAGGAACACCTTTACCGACTACATCTGTTACAGCTACACTTAAATGCTCTTCGCGGTGATGAAAAAAGTGTACATAATCGCCATTTATTTTGCGGGCTGGCACAGATATCATTCCTACATCAACGCTTGATAATTGTGGTATATATGTTTTTAGCAATGTTTTTTGAATGCTTGTAGCAATTTTCATTTCCATCTCATATTCTGCTTGTTTTTGCAGTAGGCTTTGATGCTCTCTATGTGCCATTCCATAGTGCACCATTACTTCAATAAGAAAATCATATGCTGGCTGTTCCTCATTCATTCTATCGGGAAATATTTCGGCAACAGCGTTTTTATGAATGCTAACAACATCCTCTGGTGATATGTTTTTTTGAATTAACTGACGTGTGAAATTTTGAGCAATATATAAATTTTTTTCAGTTTGATTAACGATATAATCTGCTAATATTTTTTTATACTGAGCTTCTAATTGTTTCATTTTTCTCACGTCCTAACGCAGCCATTTTTCCGCCCTGATCGTTGTACCCTCTCCAATAACAGATTGAATTTCTAAGCTATCCATCAATCGCTTAACACCTGGTAGACCAGCACCTAGCCCGCCTGATGTAGAATAGCCCTCTTCCATAACCTTTCGAATATCTTGAATTCCAGGTCCTTGGTCAGTAGCAATCACTACTATTTTCTTGTCAGTGTCTGTTTCAACTCTTTCAATTTCAATCCTACCTATATTTGCATATAAATAGATATTTCGTGCTAATTCACTAATTGCTGTGGTAATGCGAGCTTGATCAACAGTGCCAAATCCAAGTGCTTTTGCTTCATTACGCCCCAGTTGTCTTGCTGCAACAATATCCCACTCAGTAATAATTTCAACCGAAGACTTACATGTCACTGCTGTCCCTCCAATTTCTTAAGGTGTTATCCCCTTACACTTTTATTCAATCTGTTTGTCGTTATTTAATACTTAATAGTATCTATAAATGGAATATTCTATGTAAAATTTTATATACCTCTTAAGAAATTTATCAAAAAGCTATTTTTTTGATAAATCTTGAATCTATCTTAAAGCTTTTCATACTGTTTTTAAATAGCAAATTCAAATTATGGTAAGGAAGTAATTGATTCTATAGGATGAAAAAAGCACCGAGATATTTGTAATCTCGATGCTTCTATACATATATGTATATCAAAATTTAACTAAACCTAAACTAATCATCAACGCACCATCTACTTTTTCCATCACAGCCTGATCGAGCTGTGTGATACGATCTGTCAATCTTGACTTATCAATTGTTCGCACTTGTTCGAGCAAAATAACCGAATCACGTTCGAAACCATACTTTTCAGCATTAATCTCGACGTGTGTCGGTAACTTTGCCTTTTGAATTTGTGCAGTGATAGCTGCGATGATGACAGTCGGACTAAATCGATTGCCAATATCATTTTGAATAATCAGCACCGGTCTAGTTCCCCCTTGCTCAGAACCTATTACCGGCGATAAGTCTGCAAAAAAAACGTCACCACGTTTTACATTCAAAGTGTCATCCCCCGCTAACGAGACGCTCCACCATATGCTGTGCTTCATATTCGACATGCAAGCATTCACTTGCAATTGTTAAATTAATATGAGACATTTCAACATATCCTTTAATCATAGCTTCCCGTATTTGATTTGGTTGCCCCTGCATTAAATTTTGGCGCGCCAAATTACGCCCAAAAGATTCACCTTCAATTATTTCCTTTGATTGTAGATATAGTCTGTCTTGAACAGCAATTGTAGCTTCTTTTAATTTCTTTTCATACACAGCAAGCACCTCCAACGGAACCATCCACTTTTCATTACTTCCCATTCTATCATTGAAAGATATTGTTGAAAAGACATGAAATGACAATATATCTGACAATTTGGCGTACAAATTGTAAATATGTGTTGGTCATCGAAGGTCTATGCTGAATAATTATAAGTGTAATATACTACCACATCTGATTGCTCTAGCTTCCAGTGAAGAAAAAGCTTTTTAAGTCATTAATTGACTAAATTCAACATTTTTCTTTGGTGGCATTGCTTGTAACAAACTATTCTCTAAACAAAGGCTTAAAGGTATATTCTAGGAACTCTTGCTGTAATAATGCATGGTACTTCATAGTTAATGGTTTCAAGTCTAGCTGCCCATTCATCGATAGAAATTGCATGCTGTCCTTGTTGACCAATAAGTGTTACCTTCTCACCTATAGCATATGCTTTTGGTAGAGCAACCATACATTGGTCCATACAAATTCGTCCAACAATCGGTGCTCTTTGTCCATCAATTAATACTTCTTGTCCACCTAGCTTACGAATTACGCCATCCGCATAGCCAATTGGAATCGTTCCTATCCACATATCCGTTGGTGCAATATATGTAGCACCATACCCTACACAATCACCTGCTTTTATTCGCTTTACATGGACAAGCTCACTTTCAAGTGAAAAGGCAGGTTGTAATGAAAAAGGTGTGATACTACCTACATAGGAAGATGGCGCTAAGCCATACATGGAAATGCCATATCTAACAGCATCATATTGTAAACGTGCATCCTTCACTAAAGATGCTGCTGTATTTGAAGCATGGACAAGTCTTGGCTTAGAAGGTATGCTGGATAAACATTTTTCAAAAAACTGAACTTGCTGCTCAAAATGTATTGTATCCTCTTCATCAGCTGTTGCAAAATGTGTAAATATACCATCTAGCTCTACATGATCTGTGGACTGGATAGTTTGATAAATCTCTAATAATTCTTGCTCTGAGCGTATGCCAATTCTATTCATACCGCTATCTACTTTTATATGCAGGCGCAGCGGAAGTGCTTCCTTGTCTATAAGTGAAGCTGCTTGCTGTACCCATTCATTAGCAAATACTGTTAGAATAATGCGCTGCTCGGCTGCATAAGGTGCAAACGAGGCTGGAGATGCGCCTAATAGGAGTATGTCTGGTTCTGCAAAATGTGCTCGAATATGTAATGCTTCCTCTGGTGTTGCCACTGCAAGTATTGTAGCGCCTGCATCAAGTGCTGCTTGTGCTACGGCTACATCTCCATGTCCATATGCATTTGCCTTTACTACAGCAATAATTTGAACATTAGGTTGTAAAAGCTGTTTTAGATTTTGTACATTTTGTTGGATTGCCTGTAAATTTATAATAGCTTTGGTTGGTCGAAAATACTGCTGTGTCTTCATTAGAATACCCTCTTTATTTTTAATTAAAACATTTATGTACATATCTCAATACATATTTATTGTAAATGAAAAGGCTTAATATTTTCTAAAAACTTAAAACATCTCACCCATTTATATGGTCAATAAGCTACAGCCTTCTTTGCTTAGAAAGCTGTAGCTAGAAAAGTTACTTCATGCTACTTATCGTCATAGATGTCGCAACTTCAATCATTTCTTCTCGTGTTAATTTACTTGATGCTACAAAGAATTCAATACCATCCTTTTCCCAGCTAATGGACGTGTCTGTAATAGCACCTATTGTAAAGCCTAGGTCAACTGGATCACCAGACGTTGATACTGGTAGCATTGTGCTTTCCTTTGTCACTGGTTGCTGCATTACTGTAAATGGCTTCTCTCCATCAAATGTTAAAATAACGCGTTCCATCCCAGCTTCTTGAACGACTTTTTCATTGGATAGTTGTGCCCAATTTACAACAGGATAATGTGTTTGGAACTCTTCATACTCTACCTCTGCACCAACCGCCTCTTTATCGTCTTGCTCTTGTTGTCCATCTTTTTCGGTTGGTGTAGCTTGTTCACCTTTTGCATCATCTTTTTCCGTAAATTGCTCAACAGCGTACTCTTTTGCAGCATGCTGCACACCTAGCTTAACTTTTTTAAATGTAATGCGAATTTGCTCTTCCTTTACATCATTCATAATGACAACAGAGGTTGGTAGTAATGTTTTCTTATCTACTGTAATTACTTGATGAGGCATACTATTTTTATAGCTATTTCGAGTAGCCGCTTCAAATATATATGATTTTTCTTCCTCTTTCATGACAAGATTTTTATCTTCTGCTAAATCCTCTGCTAAAGCGCCTATTAAATAAGCCTGACTATTTTTATTTGGCCAATCACTTTGGAATTTATACATTTTGTTTAGTGTTGGTGTCACAACAAAAACACCATCTGCATTACGCACAATCATTTGCGAAACATCTTTCCCGCTTTCCACTACTTCCACTCGATAAAAATCAGGCTTCGTATGCCATACAGTAACATCATAATTTCTTGGCTCCCCACCAGATTTAATTTCCATCGAGGCATTTAATTCATATCCATTTGTTTCAGCCCATTTGCCATTTACTTTCTTTAACACTTTTTCCTGTGAGGCTGTACCACATGCCGACAGAAGTAATATCATACAAACTAAGACGAGCCATTTAACTATACGGTTGCCCACGCTTTCACCCTTTCTTCTTTCAAATCCACTACGACAATATATGAACCGTATTTGTCAGTTATGTCATTTGAAGAAAAGGCAATATATTTATATTTACTAACCAGCCTGTTAGACAAGTTCAGCATTAGTTTAATAATATTACTTGTGCAGCCGCATATTCCTTCGTATGTGTAATGCTTATATAGCCATTGACAGGCTTCTCTTTAAAATACAACACGGGATTTCCTGCCGCCCCTTTTAGTATTTCTATATCATGAAGCTTGCATTCCGCTCCAATGCCAGTACCTATTGCTTTTGAAAATGCTTCCTTTGCAGCAAATCGTCCCGCTAAAAATTCTATTTTACGGCTTTCAGAATAACCATCGAATAAAATTTTTTCCCTTGCGCTTAAAATGCGATCTGTAAATTTAACTGTACGTTTCATCGCTTTTGCAATACGGTCTATTTCTATAATATCGAGACCGATTCCCTTAATCATATAACCTTCTCCTTTACCTATTTCCAATAAGGCATGTATAATAATTGTAAATTGAGGTGGAGCCATGTTTAGTAGAACGGAAAATTTTAAGCAATACACAACGTATTATCCTGTCGTTTCAACACTAATTGCCATTAATTTAATTCTTTATGTACTATCTCTTATACCCGGCATAGGGACACTGTTATGGAATTATGGCATTCTAGCAAATTTCCTTATGCAAAAGGGTGAATGGTGGCGTGTATTTTCTGCAATGTTTTTACATGCTGGATTTTTACATGTACTTTTTAATATGTTTTCATTATTTCTTTTTGGACCAGAGCTTGAAAAAATCGCAGGCAAGGCACGTTTTATCACAATTTATTTAGTATCAGGTGTTGTAGGCAACATGGCAACCTATATGTTTTATGATAGTAGTTATATGAGCCTTGGTGCAAGTGGGGCTATTTTTGGTATTTTTGGTGCATTTGGGGCATTAGTGTATTATACACGTCGCACAATGCCGATGCTTCGAAAGCTTATTTTGCCAATTATTATTATTAGTGTTATCATGACATTCCTGCAGCCGAATGTAAATGCCTATGCACATCTAGGCGGTTTACTAACAGGATTTATTCTTGGGCTTATCTATTTACATCCAAAAAGAATTTTAAGCTGGCGCAAACAAAAAATGGCGGGTAGATAAAGTGAGCCTTCAATCAAGTTTTACAGGCTTGTGATACGGAATAAAAGGAGCCACCTATATGATCGAATCAATCATATAGGCGGCTCCTTTACTATTTATATTATAAAGTGACTGTATCCTCATTAGTCATTTTAATTTTTCTCCATTCGGCTGCTGTTAAGCCATAAACAACTTGATCTACATGATGGTCATAAAGCCATTCAGCATCTCTTAATCGCCCTTCCTCATTGAATCCTAAAACCTTTGGGATGGTACGACTTCGAATATTGCCCACTGCTACACGTACCTCAATACGGTTTAATTTTAAATAATTAAACGCATACTCGATTAACGCTTTCATTGAATTTGTTACAAGCCCCTTCCCCACAAACTCATTACCTAGCCAATAGCCGATGCTTGTCCATTTATGCTGCCAATTAATTTGATGGTAGCCAATCACCCCTGCAAGCTTATCCTCATAGTAAATACCTGCTTGGATACCATTATTATCTGCATATTGCTGCATCGCACCTTTAACAAAGCGCTCCGTATCCTTTACGGTTTTGACATCATCTACAAAAGGTAACCATTCACGTAAAGTATTTCGTGAACGGTCTGTTAAAGCGAATAATTCTTCTACATCGGTTAAATCCAACAGCTTTAAATATGCATGTTCATGAATGTCATATTTAAACAAATTCCCCACCCCTTTTGTTGTATTTATTCTATTATAAACATTATTTCCATTTATTTATAGCTAAAAAAGCTAATCCTTCCAAACGAGCTAGAAGAATTAGCTTTTAGACATTAATGTTCATACCAAGAAAAAATGGTTTCTGCATCTTGTTGCTCTATGCTCGGTACAGTGCCTGTTGTACCAGACATACCTGACATTACTGTAGCTTTAATAGACATAACCTTTTTTCTTTTTTGGAAATAAGATTGTGTGCTTGTAATGGACTGTATTCGTTTTTTCTCCATGATTAATGTAGTACGACTAAATACGCGATACTGCATCGCAAGTTGCTTGCCATCAATTTGATAGCCTGCTGTTTTATGCTGCCAAACTCCAAGTAAGATCGTCAATGGAATTAACAGCAACGATAGTAATCCATAAGGATAGAGGAAATAGCTACCTGCCCCAATAATAGGCACAAGCCAAATAAAATCAATTCGATAGAAAAATGGTCTTGCTCTTTTTGGTGAGCGAATAAAGGCTGGGTGCCAATTCATCTCTGGGAAGAGCTGCTCCAATGTTTGCATACAATCTTGCTTTTTAATAAGCGGGAACAATGCTATTTTTTTATCGTTGCCACTCTCACCATTACCTCCAGCACTTTCTACAATTACCGTTGCAAAGCCTGTTAATTGACGCAATGGATTTTCAACAATACGAATAGCCTGAATGCGATTTAATGGCAATGTAATACGTTTTTTCTCCAAAAGCCCTTTGGTAATAATTAGCTTCTCTTCCTCGATACGAACTGTATAATCATAGTAATTAATCAATGTAATAATAACGGATACAACCCAAGCTACAATTAAAATAAACATCACTGTTAATGCTACTAAAAACGCTCCAATTTTCACAAAATCCGTAAGCTCGTGGAAAACGGCTTCATAAGGAATAATATCCGAAAACTGCGATGCTACAGCAGCAAGCCCTGACAGGACAACGCCTATTCCACCCGAGGTTGTTGCCAACACAAGTAAATCCCTGATGGACATATGATAAATCATTGGTATGGAAACCACTTCTTGCTCTGTTATTTGCAAAGATTCCTGTTCTAGTTGTTGAGCTGCTTCATTTTTCGCACGTCGCATTTCTAATTCAATCACATCTGCTGCGGCTTTTCGAATCGCAGTAAGCTCTACCTCTGGTTTGCCATCCTTATTCCCTGCTGTTTCTACCTGAACTTTTACTAAGCCAAAGATACGATGAAAAATACCTTCGTTGTAATTTAAACTTTGAATACGTTCAAATGGAATATAGCGTTTCTTTTTTACAAACAATCCATACTTCACACGTAATTCGCCATCCTCAAACCAATAAACAAATGTCCGCCATTTAATAATACCCCCTATTAATGCAAGGAGTGCTGCACCTCCCCATACACCAAAAAGGAGAATCGTATCCCAAAAATGCTCACTGCGAAAATTCAACGAAAAATTAAAGCCATTGCTAACAATAATAATAACGATTGGTAATATCATACTTTTCAATGCTTTAACGCTCGTAATAATGGCTGACACGGGGTGCAAACGATTAATTTCTTTAGACATCATCTTCCGCCACCCTTGCCAATTCAGAGATACGAGCACGTAGCCTATCTGCTTCGTCCATCACGAGCGCAGGTATTGTATGTACAGTTGCAGCTGTTGATATTGAAATATTACCTAAATCATATTTTTTTAAAATTGGTCCCTGTGTTGTATCAACATGTTGCACACGCACCATTGGTATAAGTGTGCGTTTTACTACAAATAAGCCATGTTGCACTTCAATCTCATGCTCACGCACCTCATAGCGCCATCGTTCCCATCTTATTTTTGGAAAGATTGACACCAATAATAAAACACCTAGTACCACAATGACACCAGCTATCCAATAAATAAATGATGGCCATTCAAAATAATAAGTTCCATAGCTTACTAAGCCTGCTACAAGTAATAACGCCACTGTTTGCATAACGCCATATAAGCGCCATACCGTTAACCCTTTACGGGAAATTTGATGAATTGGTTGTGCCCGCATTGTTGTTCCCCCTCTTTCCTATACTAAATATACGGCAGTCATCGCCTTTTTGTTTCAACTATCGTTAAAAAAACCTTACAGCTATTATAACTGTAAGGTTTACAACATAAAGTATCATTCGTTTAAAATTAATCTTCATGGCGTCGTGGAGAACGAGAACGACCTTGTCCACCTTCACGGCGACCTCCATCACGACGTCCACCATCGCGACGGTTGCTGTTGCGGCGATCACCGCTACCACCACGAGAACTATCACGGCGTCCACCGCCAAAGCTACGGTTGCCACCACGACCACGATCATTGCTACGTTTATTTGAACGTTCACGACGCATTGGTAATGGACGTTCTTCTGTAATCGTTACAGGTGTATCGTCTGGCTCTTTTGTTAATGAACGAAGAGCCGCAGCAACAACATCAACCGCTTCATGATTTTCTAATAGCTCTGCTGCAAATGCACGATACTCGCCTAAGTTATTGTTGGCAATCAGCCCTTCAAGCGTTTCTACAGCAAGTCGTTGTTGACCCTCTAATGCTTCATCAGATGTTGGTGGACGAAGCGGTGTCATACGTTTTTTCGTTGTTTCTTCTACGATACGTAAGTAACCCATTTCACGTGGAGTAACAAATGTTACAGCAAGACCTGATTTTCCTGCACGGCCTGTACGACCAATACGGTGAACATACGATTCAGGGTCTTGAGGAATATCAAAGTTATACACATGTGTTACGCCTGAAATATCAAGACCACGTGCAGCTACATCTGTTGCCACAAGAATATCAATTTTATTTTCTTTAAATTGACGTAATACTGAAATACGTTTCGCTTGGCTTAAATCACCATGAATCCCTTCAGCTAGATAGCCGCGAATTGATAGTGCCTGTGCAAGCTCATCCACACGACGTTTTGTACGACCGAAAATAATGGCAAGCTCTGGTTGGTGAACATTTAATAAACGAGATAAAATATCGAATTTCTCACGTTCAGCAGATTTAACAAAATATTGGTCAATATTATCAACTGTTAACTCTTTTGCTTTAATTTTCACGATTTCTGGATCACGCATAAATGTTTCGGCAATTTTGCGGATTGCTGGTGGCATTGTTGCTGAGAACAGTAATGTTTGACGATCAGTAGGTACATTTTCTAAAATCGCGTTAATATCATCGATAAAGCCCATATTTAACATTTCATCTGCTTCATCTAACACTAATGTTTCTACATCTTCTAATTTCAATGTGCGACGGTTAATATGATCAATAATACGCCCTGGTGTACCAACGATGATTTGTGGTCTATTTTTCAGTGCACGAATTTGACGGCCAATTTCTTGACCACCGTAAACTGATAATAATTTTACACGTTTATCATAGCCAATTTTATAAAGCTCTTCAGAAACTTGAATTGCTAATTCGCGAGTTGGCGCAATAACTAATGCTTGAATATTAGGGTTTTTTGGATCGATTTTTTCAATTAGTGGAATCCCGAAAGCGGCAGTTTTACCAGTACCTGTTTGTGCTTGACCTAGTACATCACGGCCTTCAATCGCAAAACGAATAGTACCTTCTTGGATTGGTGTTGCTTCTTCAAATCCCATACGCTTTACTGAGCGTAATGTAGATTCGCTAATATTTAATTCTGAAAAATTTGTCAAACTTCTCAATCTCCTTTTTCCTTTTAAGTTGACAAATGGTTACATTTTCAGATGAAGTTGTCGGCAAATTCGAGCCTGTGTAGTGGAACGTTTCCGTTACTTAAAAATTCTCTCTACATGAT
Source organism: Lysinibacillus sp. FSL K6-0232 (assembly GCF_038008325.1). Lineage (NCBI taxonomy): Bacteria > Bacillati > Bacillota > Bacilli > Caryophanales > Bacillaceae > Lysinibacillus > Lysinibacillus sp. FSL K6-0232. Next base: position 3,703,988 of record NZ_JBBOYW010000001.1, read on the forward strand.
GGTTCATATAGAGCTCTCTTATATGAAAAGGAAAGCCCGGTCTTTACCGAGCGGTTCGATTCTGTCGTAATTATTCACTTTAGAATAAAACCGTTATGTTCAAAAAAAAGCACTCTTCAACCAAATATGAAGAGTCTTCGCACAAAATGTATCCATTGCTTACACTAGTCTAACACGGCTTTCAAACGTATGCAACGATAACGCATGAGTCGTAATAATCTGACTACTTTATTCCCTGCTTTAAAAAGCATAAAGCCTGCGGAAACCACTTAAAGCAATCTTTCTCAAAGCATATATGATGCTTACCGTTATCAGAAAAATACAAAGTTTTCTCATGAGATGCTAATCGCTCAAAAAGAAACTGTGCTGTATGATAAGGCACTATGCCATCAAGCTTTCCTTGCACAATATAGACAGGAATTCGGATATGCTGATAATATGGCTCCACCATACGCACAAGCTTCATAAATTCGATCGTTGATGCTAGTGGCACATTGTTAAATTTATGCCGATAGCGTAAAAACAGCTCATTATTGGCTAAATTACGATGATATGCCTCAGCAGCTAGCATTTTAAAATCCTTTACTAATTGCTTAGGATTTATGTACTTAGCAGCGGCACTTAGCAAGACAAGCTTTTTTACTTTATAACGCTTTGCTAAATACAATGCAATAATGCCACCCATTGAAAAGCCAACGACCATCACTTCATCTACCTTTTTAGCCAATGCTCGAAAGGCAAGCTCTGCGTCCATAAGCCAATGCTTTGCGGTAAAGCCATTCATATGTAATTCCTCTCCATGTCCAGACAATGTTGGCTCCACAATAAGCCAATCTGTATATGTGCGTAAATATGCTGCAAAAGGTTCCACCTCATAAGGTCCACCTGAGAACCCATGAATACAAAGTACACCAACTGACATAACATTCACCTCGTTTTACAACAGGAAATCAATTACGTTCCAGCGTAGTTGTACCTGTCGCTAATGCTTTCAGTACATAAAGCATCTGCCACTGACACTTCGCTTTCGGTACAAAAAGAATGTGCTGAACCAAGATAAATCGGTGAGATTAGTATCCCACCGATTCATTACTAATTATGCTGTAAATGCTGTTAAAATTTTTTCCAATTGCATACCACGTGAACCTTTTAATAAAACGATAGATGACGCATTAGCCTGCTGGAGCTTTTCAATAATCACTGTATAATCATTTTCTGTATACAATAAATGCTCTGTATCAAAACATTCTTGTAATGCCTCATACAAATAAGCCATACGAGGGCCAAATAAGCAAACATAGTTAATTTCATGCTCATCAATATGTTCTGCTAATGCTCTATGAAAGTCTTGTTCATTTGGTCCCAGCTCTAGCATATCCCCTAATACAAGCCATTTTTCTGGTCGAATCGTTGATGTCGCTATAAATTGAATAGCCGCTTTAACAGAGGTCGGCGCAGCATTATAGGCATCATTAATAAATAGTGCCCCATTTGTTCCTTCCACTTGCTGCATACGCATATCTGTTAATACAACCTGCTCTAGGGATGTACGAATTTGCTCATTATTTAAGCCGAGCTGATGTGCAATTAGCATTGCCACTAACGTATTTTTCACTTGATGCTTACCAAGCACTGAGATAAAAAAGTCACCCTCTATAACACCATGCGTTGTAAAGTTACTTCCCCTCGCATTGGCATAAATATTTTCAGCATATAACGGATGGCTTGGCTCTAAGCCAAACGCTACTGCATGAAGCTGTGGCTCTTGCGCTACTAGCTCCTGCAGCAATGGCTCATCTCCATCATAAATCAGTAGACCATCTGGCTGCATCCCTTGAATAATTTCAAATTTTGCCTTAGCAATACCTGCACGTGACCCTAAATCCTGCATATGTGCCTCGCCGATATTGGTAATAACCGTTATATGAGGACAAGCAAGCTTTGTTAAAAACTCAATTTCGCCAAACCCACTCATTCCCATTTCAAGAACTGCAATATCTGCATCCTCATCAAGCTGTAAAATGGTAATAGGCAAGCCTAGCTGATTATTAAAGTTTCCAATCGTTTTTTGCACTTTAAAAAATGGTGCAAGCGTTCCTGCTAAAATATCTTTTGTTGATGTTTTACCATTTGAACCAGTAATACCAATAAATTTTGCTTTATGCTCCTGACGATAGGCGCGTGCCATTTCCTGTAATGCTCGTTCTGGATCATCTACAAACAATAAAGGTAAGCCTTCTGGTGGATTTGGTTCATCTTTTTGCCAAAGAGCAGCACCAGCTCCCTTCTCAAATGCCTGAACAACAAAGCGATGTCCATTTGCATGCTCGCCACGAAATGGTACAAACAGGTCTCCCTGCTGAATAGTTCTTGTATCAATGGAGATTCCCGATACCATTGTATCGCCAAAGGCTGATATATCCTCATTTAGCCATGCAGCTAATTGTTTTAATGTTTTTCTCACAATAATCCCACTCAGTCTTTTTTATAGTGAAGCTGTTGCTTTTCTTCATAACGTTCAATAGCTAATGTAATTAAACGATCGATTAACGCTGAATAACTAACATTTGTATGCTGCCATAATAATGGGTACATACTAACAGGTGTAAAGCCTGGCATTGTATTCACTTCATTAATATAAATGCGATCATCATCTGTCACGAAAAAGTCTGCACGAACTAAGCCACTACCATCAATCGCCTTGAATGCCCGCTGCGCTAATTCCTTTAGGCTTGATATAGTTGCCGCTGAAAGCTCTGCTGGAATAATAAGTGCTGTCGAACCGTCTTTATATTTCGAATCATAATCATAAAACTCTGTAACTGACTTAATTTCACCTGGCACTGAAACTTCAGGGTCATCGTTTCCTAAAACCGCCAGTTCTATTTCGCGTGCCACAATACCTTGCTCAATAACAATTTTTCGGTCATATTGTAAAGCTAGCTCTATCGCCTTTACCAGCTCATCACGATTAGTCGCTTTACTAATGCCAACGCTTGAGCCTAGATTTGCAGGCTTGACAAACATCGGCCAGCTCAATGCTTTTTCACAGCGCTCAATCATCGCTTGTTGATTACTCTTCCACTCGCTACGAATAAAGTACGTATAGGGCACTTGTGGTAAACCAGCAATTTCAAATAATTGCTTCATCACCACTTTATCCATACCAGCAGAAGATGCCAACACACCATTTCCTACATATGGTAGATTCAACACCTCAAGCAAGCCCTGTACAGTGCCGTCCTCACCATTAGTACCATGTAACAACGGGAAAATTACATCAAACTGCACTGTATTACCATGCTTATCAATTAAAAAATCAGTAATATTATTTTCTAAAATTGTTGTAGGATCACCAAATTGTAATTCTTCAATTGTACTCACAGGTCCTTCTAAACGCTCTCCACGTCGCCATTCCCCTTCAAGTGTAATGAAAATCGGATATACTTCATATTCCTCAAAATTTAAAGCTCCAGTGACTGCACGTGCTGTCAATAATGACACCTCATGCTCCGCTGACTTTCCACCGTATAATAAACCGATTCTTTTTTTCATATTTGTGCCCTCCACATACTTCTTGAGTATTACTAGTTTATCACGAAACGTCTTGACAAATGACATAAAAATCTCACCGTAATTTTTCGACGGTGAGATTTGTTTCTGTGCCTTATTAGATAATATAAATTAATTCATCATGCTTTGTTTTTAAAATAGTATCTAAGTCATCCCAAATTTCATCAAGAAAAGAATATTCAGATAGGTTACGTACCTCTATACCATAGGCTACCTTTGGCTTTTCAATGCGATATAATGACAATAATGCGCCCTCTTTCGCAAAGGAGCGATAGGAACGTAAAAAATCAGGTGAAATAGTAGGAATACTGGACTTGGCCTTTCGACGCCAAAAGCCTGTAGTTCGCTCCTTTTCACGTATTAAACAATTAAAAACATTTGCAACTAACACATCTGAATCGCTTAAATGTCGAAAATAAATTTTAGTCATTTTCTCTGCCTTTGAAGAATAATAAACAAATCTATTTTGTAATTTATTAAAAAACGGAGATGTAATCGGTTCCTTTTTATGGCTTATGTAAAGTAGCTCACCTTGCTCCATTGGCGTTAAATGATCTAACCTTTTTTCATCCATAAAATCAACCCAGCATAGCTCCTTAGACTCTGCTGATTTTTTAACAAATCGAGGAACTTCTTCGTCCAGCACATATTCAAACTGTGTATGCATATTAAAGGAGCCATCATCATAGGAATGCTTTAACAACAGTAAGTGATGCAGTGGTTCAAGTGCAGCCACAAATTGCGAAAATTTTAACCCGCTAAAAATGACAAATTTATCAACCTCATTCATATGAATATAAATATGATACATAAAATCATCAGCTGACTTTAATTTTTTAGCCACAACCATCACCCCATTCTTCACTACATTATAAGTCTAAACGTAATTTTTTTGAAACATTTTATATGAATTGTCGTCACAACTATATACACAGGCATAAAAATGTTTTTTGCGTTATAATAGGAACGTTACACATGCATTTGCATACTACTCAATAAGTATATGTAATGTAATATATTATATCTACTGATATTGAGATACTATTTTAATTTAGGTGGCTTTTATGGAAAATAAACGAAATTTCGCAAATCGTTTTGACTGGACACTTGCTTTTATTCTTTTTACTTTTCTAATCATTAGTTTATTAGCTATTGCCTCAGCACAAACATCTGGTCAATATGGTATCAACTATGTACCAAAGCAAATACAATGGTATGTAATTGGTGTAATTATTATTAGCATTGTCATGTTTTTTGAACCTGAGCAATATAAAAAAATGTCATGGTATATGTATGGCGCAGGAATCGCCTTGTTAGTATTGCTGATTTTTATGCCTGAGGGACCAAATCAGATTGGTCAACCCGTAAATGGTGCAAAAAGCTGGTATCATACACCAATTGGGAACATTCAGCCCTCCGAGTTTATGAAAACTTTTTATATTTTAGCGCTTGCACGACTAATTAGTAAGCATCATGAAATTCATCCATTGCGCTCACTCAAAACGGACTTTTTATTATTAGGAAAAATTGCTGTAACATTAATTATACCTTTGGCGATTATTTTGCAGCAGCCTGACCTTGGTTCGGCACTAGTGTTCTTTGCCATTACTGCAGCACTTATTATTGTAGCAGGCATCTCTTGGAAAATCATTTTACCAGTCTTTTTCGGCGGTGTCGCAGCAGGTGGTGCATTACTTTGGATGGCACTGTATATGCAAGATTTCTTAGAAACCACATTCGGCTTTAAGACATATCAATTTGCTCGAATTTATTCTTGGCTAGACCCATATTCATATTCCTCTAGCGACGGCTATCATTTAATAACATCGTTAAATGCCATTGGCTCAGGTGAAATTTTCGGTAAGGGCTTTAGAAACCGTGAAGTATACGTTGCCGAAAACCATACTGATTTTATTTTTACAGTTATTGGCGAGGAATGGGGCTTTATTGGTGCAAGTATTGTTATTTGTATGTTCTTTTTATTAATTTATCATTTAACAAAAACAACACTGCTATTAAAAGACCCATTCTCAACATATGTATGTGCTGGCATTATCGCGATGATTACGTTCCATGTCTTTGAAAATATAGGAATGACGATTCAGTTATTACCAATTACAGGCATCCCTCTACCATTCATTAGCTATGGGGGAAGCTCACTGATGGGCAATGCCTTAGCGATTGGTCTAGTCTTTAGTATGCGATTCCACTATCGCACATATATGTTTACAACCTATGACGAAGATGAATAATGATAGAAAAAGGGAAACCTCTTGGCATGAAGAGATTTCCCTTTTCTATTGTAAACGAGTTAAGCTTGAACTTGCGGAGTCTGCGTTGGTGGTGTCAGCACTTTTAAAAGTTCTAGTCGAGACTTTGTTACAGTGGCTGTTACACCCAACTTAGATAAATTCGAAACAATCTTTTTCAAATCTACTTCCTTCGTCATACATTCCACCTCAATCTTTCCTCGATTTTATATAACGTATCATGTACAAAAAAAGTTTCATTTTTTCACGAGTATGATGTCTGACAATTTTATCATACCATTTAACTCGACTTTTAAATTTTTCATTTTTGTTACAATGTAAATTTTGCATCAATATCCACAAATTTATACTACCCTAAATTATACTATGTTATGCATACTGAGCTTGAATAAATTTCATTATTCTAGCTATCCTCTTCCTCCGTTCCTTGTAATAGTAGGAACAAGAAGGGTAGAATAGACATATTGAAATTATCGTATGAAAGCAGGGAACTGTATGAAAAGGGCAATTTTATTGTTAATGTCTGTTCAATTCCTCGTCTATTTAGGCTTTGGTATTATTATTCCTGTCTTACCAGAGGTTATTGTGCAGCAACATTGGAATGATCTTCATGTTGGTGGTTTATTGACAGTATATTCACTTGCAAGCTTTTTTACTGCTCCACTTTGGGGCATGCTATCAGATAAGATAGGTCGTAAACAACTAATTTTAACAGGCTTAATCGGCTTTAGTCTTAGCTTCGTTATTTTCTCATTGTTTATTAATAATCTAGCTATTTTGTATATATCACGTATTGTAGGTGGTTTATTTTCAGGAGCGCTCTATACAGCTGTAACAGGCTTTATTGCAGATATATCTAATGAGGAGAATCGCAATAAATATATGGGCTTTATGGGTATGTCCATCGGTCTAGGCTTTATCTTCGGTCCTGCTATTGGAGGAATGCTTGGGCACTATAGTCTTCAATTACCATTTATAACTTCTGCTGTATTAATTGCACTATTATTTATTTATGCAAGTATTGTCTTAAAAGAACCTGAAAAACGAAAAGATGCCAATAAACGTGCTATCGTGCCGCAAGGTGCTAGAAAAATGCTGCAATATCGGGTGCGTTATTTATTTATGTTCTCTTTTTTAGTAACCTTTATGCTGGCTGGTGTTGAGGCTACATTCCAGCTATTTCAAATCGAGAAAATTCAAATTACCCCATTGCAAATTGGCTATTTATTTATGTTTAGTGGCTTCGTGGATGCAGCCATTCAAGGAGGCGTTGTACGACGAATAAAAAATGGCAGCGAAACATCTTGGTTAATCGGTGCACAGCTCATCACAGCTATAGGAATGCTATTATTTACACTTACAGCAAATCTATTGCTGGCTGGACTTGCGCTATGTGTCTTTACGGCTGGAAACGCGCTTGCTAGAACATGTGTGGTATCACTATCATCAAAAGAGTCAGGTGGTCAATATGGAACGGCGGCAGGGCTATCCTATTCAATGGACAACTTAGGGCGTATTCTTGGACCATTATTTTTCACTTGGTTATTTACAGTACAACCAAGCCTTGGTTACTATACATCAGCAGCTATAGCTATTCTTTCAATAAGTCTTATTTATTTCTATAAAGCTTCTAGTAAATCTTTGCGTTTTAAAGAAGCTCAAGATTAAAGAAGATATTGCTACATATCTCCTTTCCTTATGTAAAGTAGGCTATACTTATTATATTGCGAATTACAGTAAAGGCAGGTATAAGAATGAGCATTTTTACAGATGTACAATATTTAGTACCTTTAATTTCATTTTTTAATATTTTAGCAGCCCTAACCATTATCTTTTTAGAACGTAAAGATGCTACCTCTACATGGGCATGGATTCTCGTATTATTTTTCCTACCGTTAGTCGGGTTTATTTTGTATTTATTACTCGGAAGACAGCTACGAAAAAAACATTTATTCCGTTGGGAAGGACGTAAGGATATCGGGATTGATAATCTTATTAGCTACCAAATGGAGGCTATTCGAAAAGAAACATTCGAGTTCCGTATTGCCAATGCTGAGAATTATCAAGAAATGATTTATATGCATTTGAAAACAAACAATGCCGTATTAACACAGGACAACCATCTCGATATTTTTGATGATGGTGCTAATAAATTTGAACAGCTTTTAAAAGATATTGAAGCGGCGAAAGATCATATCCATATTCAGTATTATATTTTCCGTCTTGATGACTTAGGAACGCGTATTGTTAATGCACTTATAAAAAAGGCAAAGCAAGGTGTGAAAGTACGCCTTCTGTATGATGAAATGGGCTCACGTAATGTAAAAAGGCGCCATTTCAAAGAATTACTAAATGCTGGTGGTGAAGTAGAAGTATTTTTCCCATCTATTTTTCCTCTTCTTAATCCCCGCCTGAATTTTAGAAATCATCGAAAAATCGTTGTTATTGATGGTCGAATTGGCTATATTGGAGGCTTTAATGTTGGTGATGAATATCTAGGCTTACAGAAGAAGTTTGGTTACTGGAGAGATACACATTTACGTATCGAAGGTAGTGCTGTTCACCCATTGCAAACACGCTTTTTATTAGACTGGAATCAAGCAAGCGCACATCAGAAAATGGGCTACTCTGATCGCTACTTCCCTGCTATCCCCCAAAAAGGGAATGTAGGCTTACAAATTGTATCTAGCGGACCAGATTCAGATTGGGAGCAAATTAAAATTGGTTATTTAAAGCTGATTAATATGGCACAAAAATATATTTATATTCAAACACCTTACTTTATTCCAGATGTAAGCTTTTTAGATGCTATTAAAATCGCTACATTATCTGGCATTGATGTTCGCATTATGATTCCAAATAAGCCTGATCATATGTTTGTTTATTGGGCTACATATTCTTATGTAGGGCAGCTATTACGCGCAGGAGCGAAAGTTTATATTTATGAAAAAGGTTTTATTCACGCTAAAGCAATTATTATTGATGATGAGGCATCAACTGTTGGCACAGCAAATATTGACGTCCGAAGCTTTAGCTTAAACTTTGAGGTCAATGCCTTTATTTATGATGCTACTATCTCGCACCAGCTTGCAGAGCTATTTGAAAAGGATATTTTTGATTGTACAGAGCTAACATGGGAAATGTATAAAAATCGTTCCTCTCTTATTAAATTTAAAGAGTCCATTTCACGTTTATTAACGCCAATACTATAAATAAAAGAAAGGAAGAGAGCTGAACGCTACTCTTCCCTTTTTTTATTTCACACCTAAATATTCTTCTAATGTAATGTTTTGCTGAGTAATTTCTTTCGCGATGTCTTTACCAACGTAACGGTAATGCCAGGACTCATACATATACCCTGTAATATCCTCTTTATTTTGCGGGAATCGTAAAATAAAGCCGTACTCTTGTGCATGTGCAAATAACCATTGCCCTGCTGGCGTTTCTCCAAATTCCTCTGTTAGCCATAAATCTTCTTTGCCACGTTCCCCAATATCAAACGCCAGACCTGTTTGGTGTTCTGAATAGCCTGGACGAGCACTGTAGCGATCCGCTGCTGCTTGTCCATCACGCTGCACATAATTGTTATATAAAGTTGTTTGATATTCAAACGAACGATAACCACTAAAGGCAACTAAATCAAAGCCCTGTTGCTTGGCAGCAGCTAACATTTGGTCTAATGCTTGCTTTGCTTCTGGATTTTCACCAGGCGCAAAGGTTGATGGCAACGGATAAATTTTATTTGCTAATAAAATACCATTAATATAAGTCGGCTCTGTTGGTAGCTCTTGATTTGGAACATAGCCATTTTCATCCACTTGCTGTTCTGGCTTAGCAGGAACCTCAGCTGTATTGTCTGGTTTATCTGTTGTAGGAGAGGAATCCTCCTTTACTGGTTCGGTTGGTTCGGTTATTTTAGGTTGCTCATTTGATGCTATATTCGCTTGATTATTTTTATAGTTATACACTACAAAAATAGCAACAATCAATGTGATCGAAATACATGCACCAATGATAAGTGGAAGACGTTTATTTTTCACTATTGATACCCCTTTTAAAAATATCAGGTACGAAAAGCTCAACAAATAACGAGAACATTATTCCTACCTGTTCTATTATTGATTTGACTATTATACTCTTATTTTAACACTGTTCACATCTTTAGGTGTAAATTCCTACATAATTATTTAAATTAGTTTGTAAGAATAATAAATAATACTACAATAGACGCAATCGCGAAAAAGATTGCCATATACTTCATCCATTTTGCCTCTTTTATGTAACCTTGCTCCTCAAAGCTTTTTGCTCGAAATCCATTCGATAATGCAAACATAATTGTCATCGCCAACACAGCAAAGTTAAAATTCCCCATAATAATAAAGACAAGTGCGATAATACTAAAAATCGCCACTAAAATTGATGATAACCATTTTCTATTTAACATAGTGTCCTCCTAAAAAAATCGAGGCAACAAAGGCGCCTCGACATAGTAACTAACCAATTTATGATGTTGCTTTTTCAGGATGCTCCGAGTAATATTTACGTCCAATATATGTTTGAAGAATCAGCAATGCACCACTAACAGACCAGTACAGAGGCAATGCAGCCATAGAGGACATCGAGATAAAGACAATCATAATTGGTGAAATATAAATAAACATTTTCATTTGAGCTTTTTGCTGCTCAGGTACAGTCCATAATGATACACGTGCTTGAACAAGGTAAACAATACCTGCAATAATTGTCATTGTAATATCAGGTGATCCTAAGCTAAACCATAAAAATTCATGTGATTTCACATCTGCTGAATATAAAATCGAGAAGTAAAGCCCCATAATGATTGGCATTTGGATTAACATTGGTAAACAGCCCATATTCAATGGATTAATGCCATGCTTTTGGTAAAGAGCCATCATTTCCTGTTGATATTGCGTTTGCTCTTCCTTTGTTTTCGCTTCCTTCATTTTTTTCTGAACAGCTTCCATTTCAGGCTTAAACGCATCCATTTTCGTCTTCATTACTTGCTGTTGACGATAGTTTTTTAACATAATCGGCATTAAGACTAAACGAATTAGTACTGTAATGGCAATAATGGCTAAGCCGTAGCTTCCAGAAAAAATATCATGCCCGAAAAACTCCAATAAAAATTCCATAGGTTTCACAAAGATACTATAGAAAAAACCTTCTTTGTTTTCCACAGCTTGACAGCCACTAAGCACAAAAACAGCAAGCCCAAGCACTGAAAATAATTTCAAATTTTTCATTTTTCCACCTACTATTATTTATCAACTACTGTGAAGTATACCTTATAGGCTCCAACTTTATCAAATAGCAAGTGCTACTATTTCCTCTCGCTAATAATGAGCAAAAAGATGCGAGCCTTAGCACTGCTAAACCATTCGCATCTTTTCATTTTGATATTTGAAAATTATACATTTTGTAATTCTGCTTCTGCCATTTCAAAACGATAAAACTCATGATGAAGCTCATCCCTAAAATGTTTAGGTGTAACACCTGTATATTTTTTGAAAATACGAGTAAAATAGCTTTGGTTACAGAAATGGAATTGGTCAGAAATAGAAGTAATACTTTTGTTTGTGTGTCGCAAGTAGTATTGTGATTCTTCTACACGTCGAACATTGAGATACTCAACAAGTGTAATACCTACATGTTCTCTGAAAATACGCGATAAGTGACTAGTGCTTATATGGAAGTGATTGGCAATACTTTCCACTGTTAAATCATTTTCTAGCTCATCATTTATATACATAATCACTTTATTGACCGTTTGGTGTCGGAAAGTCGGCTGTTTGCGATCTGCAATAAAGTAAACAAAGAAGTCAATTAAATCATCTGCAAATTGTAAAAATTCCGCGTCCTTCATTTGATTCTCAATCATATCGTTACAAGCAATATTAAAAGCAAATGCTTTTTTAGCAGGCACTTGATTATCTAATAATTTACGAGCAACAATTGATGATAAAATAGAAAAATAACTTCGTACAATTTTAATAACCTGCTTGCCAAAACGTATTGAAAGAATATCAATTAATTCATGCAAAGATTTCTTTGCTTTTGCAGATTCTAAATGGTAAATCTCAAAAATTAACTTCGACTCAATATTAAAAAATTCTTCGACACCGACATATTGGTTAATATTATCGATTTCTTGGAAGTATCTTTTGGATATCGTTTCTGACATAGAATGTTGATGTAGTTGCATAATCTTCCCCATCTTTCCTCAGAGTACACGAATTGACTAACAATATTTGACATCAATCCCAACGAATTAAAAATAAGAAAATAGTATTTACTTATTTCCCATAAGAACTGAGTCCTATTTCATATTTTTTTAAAAAAATAACTAAAAAACAACCCGACTAAAACACCAGATTTTTAAAAAATAGACTATACAGTGAATGTTACCATATTCTGCGATTTCCTTTCAACCACATTTTAATTGTTACTCTAGTGCTAATTTATCACATATGCATAGTAGAAACCTCGTAAACTTATTCCTTACAATTAAATTTTACCATATACCTATCAAAAAAAATTAGTTATTAAATTAATGTATTTACAAATTATACAAAACATATTACACCATTTTATTAGATCAATCGACATTTTTCTATTTTATTCCTAAATCTTCTCTATATAATTTATGCGAATATGTAGTAAAATAGATAATAAAATTATTTTTAAAAGTTTAAACGAGGTGTTTAACGTGGATCCAAAGCAAATAGAAGAAATTATGGATATTATTAAAGAGTTCTTCCCAGAGAATACTTCCATTGCGATTTCTGATACAAATGAATATCTATATTACCAACCAAGCAAAAAAATTGATTTAAAAATTAAACCAGGTGACCCTATTAAAGAGGGTTCAGCAGCTCACAAGGCACTATCTTATGGTCAAAAAATTAGCTCTTACATTGAGCCTGATGTTTTTGGTGTAGCCTATTATGGTATGAGCATTCCTTTAATGGACGAGGGTGAAACAAAAGGAGCTATTACAGCTGTCTTCCCACAAAAACCATCAGCTTTCTTAACAAACTACATTACAATCAAAATTGATGATTGCTGGTACCCAATTCCACACGATCAAGTAATTTATTTAGAAACACAGCTCCGTAAAACATTTGTTAAAACAATGACTCGTGAAGGTTATCACCGCCTAAATTTAAGTGACCTTGAGTTATTTTTAGCACCAGATTCATTTATTCGTTGTCACCGCTCTTATATTGTCAACATTGACTACATCGATGAAATTCAGCCAGATTCTCACTCAACGTTTTTATTAATTATGAAGGACGGCACGCGTATTCCTGTTAGTCAACGCTACGCAAGCTACTTCCGTCGCTCTTTGGGCTTCTAATTACAAAACGCAGCGAACATTTTACAATAATTGTTCGCTGTATTTTTTTGGGTATTATTTAGTTAGTTACAGCCTTTAATTTCTAATTTTTACATAGTGGTTATGTAAAATTCCCTCTAAATTTATACAGCTCTACAATAAAACGTTTTCTCTGTCGAAAAGTCATCTTAATGCTCGATTTTTCTTTTTTTACTTAATTTAATGCTATATATAAAGTTTTTGTGACAATATGGTGATAATATAATTCAAATGGTTGAAGTCATACTACAACTAAATAAACAGAAAATTCCCAAAGGTTTTTTCCTGTTTTGTAAACGGTTTCCATCAAAATTATTTAGGGGAGGATTTTTTTTATGGATGCAAATGTTCAAAAACGCCTAGGTTTAAAGGAGCTTGAAAGTAAAATTGTTACTGCTGAAGCAGCGGCAGCACTTATTTCTGACGGTGATGTAGTTGGTATGAGTGGTTTTACTCGTGCTGGGGATGCAAAAGTAGTTCCTATGGCATTGGTGGAACGTGCTAAAAATGAGCAGTTCAAGATCGATGTTTATACAGGTGCTTCTTTAGGACCTGAAGTAGATAAATACTTAGCTGAAGCTGGTGTAATTCGTAAGCGTGGACCATTCCAAGGAGACGCTGGCATTCGTAACTTAATTAATTCTGGTGATATTTTATATGTGGATGCACATCTTTCACATAATGCTGAATTAGTGCGTCAAGGTATTATTGGACCAATTAAATATTTAATTCTCGAAGCTGTTGCAATTACAGAAGATGGATTCATCGTACCAACAAACTCAGTAGGTAACTCGCCAATTTTTGCTGAATATGCTGAAAATATTATTATCGAGCTAAATGTTTCTCATCCAGAAGCATTGGTAGGTATCCATGATATTTATGTACCAGCAGAGCAAGGTGCTCGTGAGCCAATCCCAATGACAGACGTACAACAACGCATTGGTGACATCGGTATTAAAGTAGACCCTGCTAAAATTAAAGCAATCGTTATTTCTGAAGAGCCAGATGCTCCGTCACTAATCGTACCACCAGACGAAGAAACACAAACAATGGCAAACCTTTTATTAGACTTCTTCCGTGACGAAATTAAAGCAGGTCGTTTAACAAATAATTTAATGCCTTTACAATCAGGTGTAGGTTCTGTAGCTAATGCTGTATTAGATGGCTTCGCTGATTCAGAATTTGAAGATTTAGTTGTTGCTTCTGAAGTATTACAAGATGCAGTATTCAACTTAATCGATGCAGGTAAAGTAAAATTCGCCGCAGCAACATCCATTACACTTACTGAAGAATTACAGAAAAAAGTATATGGCAATTTAGAAAACTATGCGGACAAAATTTGCTTACGTCCACAAGAAATTTCTAACCACCCAGAGCTTATCCGTCGTTTGGGCTTAATCTCCATCAATACAGCCCTTGAGTTAGATATTTATGGCAATGTAAACTCTACGCATGTATCAGGTACAAAAATGATGAACGGTATCGGCGGTTCTGGTGACTTTGCACGTAATGCTCGCCTAGGTATTTTCGTGACAAAATCATATGCAAAAGGCGGCGCTATTTCTTCTGTTGTTCCAATGGTATCGCATGTTGACCATACAGAACATGACGTAGATATTATCGTAACAGAGCAAGGAATTGCAGACTTACGTGGCTTAGCACCAAAAGAGCGTGCAAAATTAATTATTGAAAACTGTGCACACCCAGACTTCAAAGAGCAATTATGGGATTACTACAACCGTGCTGTTGAAGCAACTGGTGACCATCAAACACCGCATATTTTAGAGGAAGCTCTTTCTTGGCATGTAAATCTTGCTAAAAATAAAACAATGAAGCAAGGCGTACCTGCACAAGCTTAATCTAACTATACTAAGCTGTTCCTACTGCCCCCATTATGTTATAAAATGGGGGCAGTAATATTGTCGTAATAAATTCTATCTACAATGCTATAGAAATTTTCCAAAGACTACTTGGTTGCTATACTTTATGGCAATTTAGTAGTCTATTTTTTTGCATTTAACCCTTTCAAATATTCTTACTAGCTTTGCTTTTCAGTATGCTAGAAAGCCATTCATGTAGATTATGCCGTTTTTACATTTATAAATGATATAATCATTATTGAGAATTATTATCAAACGGAGGCTTGTTATGCGAAATTTTATTTATGCAATTATTTTCTTCTCCTTTTTTGATCTATTTACTCAGCTTCCTGTTATGAGTACATATGCCGAATCTTTAGGTGCATCGGCATTTCTAACAGGTTTAGCAGTAGGTATGTATTCACTATCTAATACATTCGGTAATATTATTTCAGGCTTTTTAACAGATCGCAAAGGACCTTTTATGATTCTAGTTTTAGGGCTTTTTACAACAGGTCTATCATTAATACTCTATAATTTAGTAGAGGAGCCTATTGCTCTATTAATCGTCCGTTTTATTCATGGACTTGTAGCTGGCTTTATTGTTCCTGCTGCCTTTACATTTTTAGCAAATGCTACAGAGCATGAAAAAAGAGGAAAAGGCAGTGCTATTTCTGGAGCATTTGTTGGCATTGCAGCAATTGTCGGTCCAGCATTTAGCGGTATTTTAGCAAGTCGAACAAGCGTCCCAGTTGTATTTAATATTACAGCAAGCTTTATGCTCCTATTAGGCATTTTTGCCTTCTTTATACTGCAAGCAAAGCAAGTAAAAAAAGAGCAAACAACATCTCCTACACATATTCCAATAAGTGTATTTTTCAATAATGCTGGAATACTTAAAGCATTTTTAGGAGCATTCTTCTTAATGTTTTCTCAAGGTGTTATTGCCTATTTGCTGCCCTTAAAAGTTTATACCTTAGGCTTTGATTCTCGTTTAAGCGGAGCATTAATGAGCACCTTTGGTATTGTTGCTGTACTCGTTTTCCTATTACCTACTAATCGTATTTTTGATAAGGTCAATCCACTGAAAACATTGTCCTTCGGTATATGCTTAATGGGACTAAGTCAATTATTAATAAGCCAAGCAGATGCTAGCGCTCTACTCTATATCGCAATGGCTTGCTATGGAGTTGGCTTTGGCTTCCTATTCCCCTCGGTTAATTCACTATTAATTGACTCAACAACTACTGACGTACGAGGTAAAGCCTATGGCTACTTCTATGCATTTTTCTCTTTAGGCGTTGTATTAGGCTCTTCTTTACTAGGGTGGCTATCTCTTGGCATTGTTAGCGGCTTTATTTTTACTGGTATCGTATTATTGCTCTTT
Source organism: Lysinibacillus sp. FSL K6-0232 (assembly GCF_038008325.1). NCBI lineage: Bacteria > Bacillati > Bacillota > Bacilli > Caryophanales > Bacillaceae > Lysinibacillus > Lysinibacillus sp. FSL K6-0232. Next base: position 3,720,473 of record NZ_JBBOYW010000001.1, read on the forward strand.
GCAGGCATTATCCTTATTCCACACAAAAGACCTTCTCATACTTAAACGAGAAGGTCTTTAAATGTTGGCTTAGTTAAGAAAGGAAGCTGTTATCCATTTCATTATCAACATTGTGAAACTGTTCTTACGTTTAAGCTTTTCGTGAGAAGGTTCTTTAAATTATTTTTCCTTTTCCTGAATTTCTTCATTATAGAAATGAACGCCTGTGTGTCCTCCACCCTCAGCTACCATTTCATTTGATGCAATTTTAGTTGGGGAAGTACCAGCCTCCGTTGCTACTTCTGCTGCTACTCGCTCTACAACTTTTTCATCCATATTAGGGCTAGTTGCAAGATACGATTCTACTTTTGATTTCATACCATTCAACATTGTTAATGCTTTATCACGATTTTCCTTTTTACTTAAATAAGATGCTGCTAAGCCTACTAAACCTGCAATCACAACACCTGTTCCTGTACGTTTTGCCATCATTAATTACCTCCTAAAAATATAGAAACTAGCTATGTAATATAGGTTTTCCCTATTTTTTGTAGGCTAAACATTCTTTTTTCATACTCTTAGGCATATATAAATATATGTTTGAAAGATTCCGCTTGTTCACCTTATTTAAAATAAAGTTTTTATATTTTTCTGGATTTTTAAATTATTTATGTTTAAAAGCTTAAAAAGTGGGGAATAAATAGATTAATACTAAATTAGGATGTGATGATGATGAAGAAATTTGATTTAGCTTATGATTGGGTAGATATGGCTTCATTAATTGGCGGTGCTGGTATTTTAACATTACTCATTTATAGTATTACTCTACTGTAAGGAGCTGCTCAAATGAATTGCACTACACATTAAAAAAGGCAATCCGCTTTGTCGTTAAGCAGATTGCCTTTGTTTTATTGTTTTACATCATTATATGCGTCTGATTTTTCAAATGCTGCCACTACATAAGAGCAAACAGCCTCCATTTTATAACCATTCTCACGTGCATAATCAGCAGCACGGTCAAGCAATTGCTTAGCCACTCCTTGGCCTCGTAGCTTATCGGATACATATGTGTGATCCATGACCATCACTTGTCCATTTTGCTGCCAAGTAATTTCTGCTAACTTTTCTCCTTCTTGCACATTCAAAAAAGCAAATTCATTTTCCGCTAATTGCTGTAATTGAAATTCCATTTCTCACCACTCCTTTTATCCATAGTACCATAGCCTTTTATATTTTCACAAAATTTGTGATTATGATTGAGCAAAAAAATCTGCCACTCTACTCTAGTATTACAAGTAAATATGGCAAATTTACAAGATATTATTTAAACCATGAGGAAACGGTATCTTTTAAATTAGCAAAGAAATTTTTCACACTTGCCCAGAAGCCTTCATCTTCCATCAGCGCGCCAAATTTTTCTTGAATCGTGTTACTAATATCGTTTAATTGATCCGACCATTTACTAAAGTCAATATCAAGCTTACTAATTTTATCCATTAAATCAACAAGTAATTGACGATCTTTTTCACTTAAATTAATTTCAAGCTTATTTAATTGCTCCTGCACGATTTTTTCTACATCTTCACGTGTAGCTGGCTTTAACTCAGCAATTTGTTTTTTAATTTCTGTTAGTAGCTCTGCAACTTTAGCATCGTCTACCCCTGCTGATTGTGCAATAGATGTTGCTACTGATAGCTCCTCATTTGCCACATCTGTACGCTCAATATCAAGTGTTTCACCTGTTGTTACCTCATAAGCCTTATAAATCCCTACTAATGCTGAATGCCCTGTCACAGCCTTTGGTGCAGCTACCTGTACAGTTGCATCTTGAATCCCCGCTGTTAACATCGCATTTGCATACATTTCTGACGTTACTTGTGTAATATTGGATGGTGTAACAATCTCTATGACTAGACCCTCTCCTGCATCTCTACGTGTAATTTTAGCAGAGGAATACATACGAGAGCTTGCGTTACTGTCTTTAATGTATTTTACTAAATCCTCTCCTGATACAACAATTTCTTCAATTTCAGGCTCTTCGCTTACTTTTAATGATTTTTTGACTGACTCTTTTTCAGCCTCAGATAAATTTGCACCATATACTACAATGGGTACGCCTAATTTTTCATCAATAGCTTTTGGAGGTGTATTATCCGCCGCAAAACCTGTTGCTGGTGCCATCACTCCCAATACCAACATTGTGGCTGTTAGTATTTTAATCCATGTCTTTTTCAAATTATGTGACCCCTTTCATGAAAAGCTTATTCATTATGCCCTGTCTTCAAAACCCTTTTACTATTTGGGGTAAAGCTGCCGCACAGAGCATCACTGAAGCAACATATAGGCTATTATAATTATTAGTACGAAAAAAAGACGAGAAGGTTTCAAAAGGATATCTCTCGTCTTTGTTTCCTTGATACACGCTTATCAGGGCTTCAGCTTTCACTATAATTCTTCTGTCCAGCCATCTTGTTGCTTCACCTTACCAGCCTTCATCAATGTACCTAATGCACGCTTAAATGCACCTTTACTCATATTAAACATTTCTTGAATTTCCTCAGGCGAAGATTTATCGCCAAACGGCATTCTACCACCAACATCTTGAAGATAATTCAAAATTTGCTGTGCATCATCTGAAAGACGCTCATGCTTACGTGGTAAAAGAGAACCATTCATTGACCCATCTTCTTTTACATCGATAATACGCACCATTATATCTTGTCCAAGTCTTGGTTCAGCCTTGCGTTCTGATTCATGCACAAAAATACGGTAAGGAATATCTACACCTAGTAAAAATGAGCCAACTGGCAATAGACGATAAGGGCGTGCTAAAATATTTTGATTATGCATATCTTCAAATGCACCCTCATATAGCTCTGAAACCTTTTCTTCCGTTGCTAGACGTCCAAATAAATCACCATTGCGATCTGTACGCAATGTCATAAATAAATGGTCGCCTGGCACTGGCCAGAGTTCTTGTAATGCTGGTAAATCCTCTGCCTTTACTAATACTTCGCGAGATGTGCCAATATCCACAAAGGCTCCTTCACGCTCAACTACTTTTAATACACGTGCCCAGCCATATTCCCCTTGCGTAAAAGCTGGTATCGCTGTAGTAGCCGCTAAATCACCACGACGATCTACAAATAAAAATACTTCAAGGCGATCACCTACTGCTAATGGCTCTGTTACCTCTGAAGCATTTAATGGGAGCTCCTCCACTCCATTTGTTAAAATCCATTTTGATGCTTGTTGCTCTAATACTGTTAATGTCACAACTTCACCTGATTTTAATACACTCATATTGTCTTCCTTTCCTTTACACCATCACGTTAAAAAATTCTTAAAGATTGTGCTGTGTCTTAGATGCCTCTAATTTTTTCACGATGTCTGGATTTTCTTCCATTACTTGCACAAGATCTGCAATACGATCGATTGAATTCCAACTTAAATGATGTTCAATTCCTTCAACATCATCATAAATACGTTCTTCGTCTACACCAATCATTCGTAAAAACTGCTCGAGCAATTCATGACGCTGCACAAGACGTTTTCCAAGCTTTTCTCCTTTAGATGTCAATGTCAGCCCACGGTATTTTTCATAAACTAAATAACCATCTTTATCTAATTTTTGAACCATTTTTGTAACAGAAGAAGGAAGAACAGATAATGCTTCAGCAATGTCAGACACTCGCGCATAGCCTTTGTTGGCAATTAATAAATAGATTTGTTCAATATGGTCCTCCATACTAGGTGTTGGCATATCCTTTTCCCTCTCTTTCCTTTTCTTACTCTCTAGTTTACTACAAGCTTGGCTTAAAAGTTAACTGAAAATACATATGCTAGAAAAACACTTCTTGTACCACTAAAAAAGAGCCTCTTCCCTTAAGAAGTAGGCTCGATTTTGTGTCGAGGATGCTTATTTACCACATGTAATGCATGAATAATCTCTTTGTTGATACGTTCAATATTTTCAGGAGTATTCATTTCTTTAAATGCCTCATCTCTAGCTTCCATAGATGTAACATACTTACTTGGCAATGCATTTAATGTAAGTGCCACCGTGTCAAGTTCACAAGCTTTGCACTTACAAAATGTTTGATATTCCGGTCCTCGTAGTAGAAAGCTTACTAAACCACGCACAATTTCCTCTGTAACATTTACTAAAATAGGATCTGACATATTCAAACTTTCGCCTCATTTATATTTCATTGTTACATTACTCCTGAAACTATAATAGCGTGTCGAAAGCTCTTTTTCAAGAATCACTAGTAGCATCTATCCGTATAAAATTTATAGTGTCAAAGTAGGATGAAATTCCTGCATATTGTTACAAAACCACACTTTTCTTACTACATTTTTGCTTTAATTAGTCGTAATGAATTAAACACAACTAAGAGCGTAGCACCCATATCTGCAAAAATAGCTATCCATAAGGTTAACCATCCTGGAATTACAAGCAATAGGGCAATTAATTTTAATGCTAGGGCAAATATAATATTTTCTTTAATAATGCGTAATGTTTTTCTGCTTAAGCCAATTGTGTATGGTAGCTTTGTTAAATCATCACCCATTAAAGCAATATCTGCCGTTTCAAGAGCTGCATCTGTTCCTGCACCACCCATAGCAATACCAACATTTGCTGTAGCGAGTGCTGGTGCATCATTCACACCATCCCCAACCATTGCTACTGCACCAAACTGTGTACGTAAATCCTTTATTGCCATTAATTTTTCTTCGGGTAATAAACTAGCACGCATATCTGTTATCGCTAAAGACTTAGCAATCGCTTGTGCAGTTGGCTCTGCATCACCTGTTAGCATCACCATATGTTTTACTTTTAAGGCTTTTAATTTTTGTAATACGCTTTTACTCTCATCACGTACTTGGTCTGCAATGCCGATCAGTCCAATTAGCTCGCTTTGGCAAACAGCTGCCACTACAGTTTTTCCTTGCTTTTGTAGCTGCTGAACTTGCTTTTCGATATTTTTATCGATAGTTGTTAGTGTAGCAGCCCACTTTATACTTCCTACATAAACAATGTGATGATTAACAGTCGCATAGGCTCCCTTACCTGTTACTGATTGAAAATCACTCGACACAAGCTCTGGTAGGTTTTTATTATGCAATAAGGTTAAAATAGCTTTCGCTAAAGGATGCTGGGACTGCTTTTCCACTGCTGCCACTAGCTGTAATACATAGTCCTCTGACCAATTGTCCATTGTTAAAATATCTGTTACAGCAGGCTGACCTTTTGTTAATGTGCCTGTTTTATCAAAAGCTATTGCCTCGATATGCCCTAACTGCTCTAAATAAATACCGCCTTTAATCAACACACCTTGCCTTGCCGCATTACCAATCGCCGTTACAATAGCTACAGGTGTAGAAACAACAAGCGCACAAGGACATCCTACTACTAACACAGCTAAGCCTTGATAAATCCAATGTTGCCAATCCCCCACAAACAGAGGTGGAATAACAGCTACTAGCAAAGCGACAATCATAATAGCTGGTGTATAATATTTAGCAAAACGATCTACAAATTGCTGTGAAGGAGCCTTTTCTGCCTGTGCTTCTTCTACAAGATGGATAATTTTGGCAATCGTTGTATCCTCCACACGTTTTGTCACACGTACTTCAAGTGCACCTTCCTCATTTAATGTACCTGCAAATACTTCATCATTTACGGTTTTATTAACTGGAATTGATTCACCTGTAATCGCTGCTTGATTAACCGCTGAAATACCGCTAATAACAATACCATCCATCGCAATTTTTTGCCCTGGCTTAACAATTAAAATATCACCAATCTTAATATCCTCTGTTGGTAGCTCAAGCTCATGAAAATGCTCACCATGTGCTCTTTTAATAATAGCTGTTGGTGGAGCGATATCCATTAATCCACGAATAGATTGTCGTGCTTTATCCATTGAGTAGGCTTCAAGTGCCTCACTAACGGCAAATAAAAATACAACAACTGCCGCTTCTTCCCATTCCCCAATAATCGCAGCGCCAATAATCGCAATAGTCATCAATGTTTTCATATCAAATTCAAAACGGACTAAATTACGGAAGCCTACTTTAAAAATACCTATACCACCTACAAGAATAGCAATAATAAACATTCCTACTGGCAGTGGATATGCCTCTCCTTGTTGGGCAGCGAATATATACCCTAAAATAACAAATAATAAAGAAAGGCTTGCTAAAATATTTTCCTTTTTACGATAGAACGGTGTAGCTGGTTCTAATGTTCTGTTGGCTAATTGAGTAACTTTGATGCCATCGAAAGCTCCAGCTTCTTCAATTTCATCTACACTAATTGTACCAATAATGGTTATTTTAGAAGCTCCAAAGTTAACTTTTGCATCCTCTACCTTTGGAGAAGCTTTAACATTTTTTTCGAATTTTGCTGCACAGCTAGCACAGGATAAATTTTGTAGTCTGTATTCTTGTTTAATCGGCGTTACTGTCATTCACAATCCCCTCTTTCGCATGTTCATAGGCAATTGTTACAATTTGATATACATGCTCATCCGCCAAGGAGTAATACATTTGCTTTCCTTTACGGCGTGATTTCGCTAAATGATTGTCCTTTAAATAACGTAAATGATGTGAAGCTGTTGCAACTGATGAACCAATAACAGCAGCAATATCGCAGACACATAGCTCATCTTCTAATGTTAAAGCATAGGCAATTTTCAACCTTGTTGCATCTGATAATGCTTTTAAAAATTTAGCAACACCCGATAAATCTGGCATTTGTTGCTGTACTCTTGTAACTGCCGCTTCATTTATCTGCATTGTTTCACATATTTCCTTTGTCATCCGCTCACCTCATTCAAATACTCATTTGATTGTATTCAATGTAACATATTACCTTATCATATTCAAATGAATCTTTGAATGTTAGGGATAGATATCATATAACTTCATATTTAAAATATATAACGACAAAAAAGCCATCACTTCATCAATACATGAAATGATAGCCTTTAATAGTGCTTTTATAATTGATTGGATTGAGCGAGTTCTCCAAGCTGTAATTCAATCGGACAATGATCGCTGCCCATAATATGCGGATGGATTGTCGCTGCAGCAATTTGTGCCTTTAATCGCTCAGACACAATAAAATAATCAATACGCCAGCCAATATTACGCTCACGTACTTTATTCATATAAGACCACCATGTATAATGGTCTGTTTCATCAGGATGCTTATAGCGGAAGGAGTCCACAAAGCCATGTGCCAGCAGCTCAGACATTTTCGCACGCTCCTCGTATGTAAATCCTGAATTGCCGATATTTGACTTAGCATTTTTTAAATCAATTTCCGTATGCGCCACGTTTAAATCGCCACAGTAAATAACAGGCTTCTTGCTATCAAGCTCTCTTAAATACAGTGCCAAGCGGTCCTCCCACTCTAAACGCAGCGGTAATCTTGCTAAGTCACGCTGTGCATTAGGTGTATAAACATTTACTAAATAAAAATCGTTATACTCTAATGTAATAATTCTGCCCTCATCCTGAGAATCTTCATCTCCAACACCATAGCTAACAGATAATGGCGTATGCTTCGTAAATATAGCAGTTCCTGAATAGCCCTTTTTCTGTGCATAATTCCAATATTGCTGGTAGCCATCAAGTGCAAGCTCTACTTGCCCAGCCTGACATTTAATTTCCTGTACACAAAAAAAGTCCGCATCTATATGATGAAAAAACTCTAAAAAACCTTTACCTATACAGGCTCGTATCCCATTTACATTCCAAGATATGAATTTCACTTTCTTTCCACTCCTTAAAAAAACGCTCTTCGACAATCGCGAAGAGCGTTTTGCTATAGATCATCACCAACAATTTTCACTTCTGTTTCTAATTCAATTCCAAATTTCTCCTTCACAACACGTTGAACCATTTGGATTGTTGCAATATAGTCAGAAGCGGTTGCATTTCCTTTATTCACAATAAAGCCTGCATGCTTTGTAGAAACCTCTGCTCCACCTACACCCTTACCTTGCAGACCGCTATCTTGAATAAGCTTTCCTGCAAAATGGCCTGGTGGGCGTTTAAATACACTGCCTGCAGAAGGATATTCTAATGGTTGCTTGGACTCTCGCTGGAATGTTAAATCAGCAATCTTCGCATCGATTTCCTCCTGTATACCTGGTGCTAGCTGAAATTCAGAGGACAACACATAGTAGCCCTTTTTTGCGATTATACTTTGTCGATAGCCAAGTTCAAGCTCTTCTTTGGATAATATTAAAATTTCGCCTTCTTTTGTTAACACCTTAGATGAAACAATAATATCTTTAATTTCACCACCATAAGCGCCTGCATTCATAGCCATTGCTCCACCGATTGAGCCAGGTATACCACATGCAAACTCAAAGCCTGTTAAAGAAGCCTGTGCCGCAAGCTTTGATACCTCTTTAATCAGTGCACCACTTTGTGCATAAACGTGCACGCCATTAATACGAACTTCATTTAAGCGTGAGAATGTTACAACAATTCCTCGATGACCACCGTCACGCACAACCAAATTAGACCCATTACCTAGCATTAATAAAGGAATATTATTTATATAGGCATAACGAATAACGGATGCTGCTTCTTCCTCTGTTTCAGGAAGCACAAATACATCTGCTTTGCCGCCTAATTTTGTCATTGTATATTGTCGTAATGATTCATCTAGCTTAATATTGGCAGGATTAATACTCTTCGCTAAATCCTTAACCCATTGTTCTTTTGTCATAAGAGCTAATTCCTTTCTAACGTCCTTCTTACTCTACACTAGTATGGATTTAGAACCCGATTTTGACAAGTAAAATGAAGGGTATTTTTTATCCCTTATATCGCTCTATGTAGAAACGATATATACTATAAAGAAAACAGACAGTTCTACCAAATGCTATTCTAACACAATCGGTTTACATTAGAGCCAGTTAGTTGCCCATGTTTCAATATTTCGAATAGCTCCCTCTAATGCTTGCCCTTTATCTGTTAAGGAATATTCAACGCGTACAGGAACCTCTGTATAGACTTTTCGTTCAACTATCCCTTCCTTTTCAAGCTCTTTTAGTCGTTCTGATAAAAGGCGTCCGCTTATTGGTAGTGCAGATTCTATTTCATTAAAGCGCTGTGGACCATCCAGCAGCTGATATAATATTAATCCAGTCCAACGTTTTCCAATTAGATCCATTGCTTTTGCTAAACGAGGACATAAAGTTGTTTCATCCATTGTTTTCACCTCTATGTAACCTATTGTAGCGATTATTATAACAAATGTAAATTTACAGTAACTTATGTATATATCATCACTTATATACTTTTGTATATTTATTTACTAAAAGTAACTTAAATACAGATCAATCAATGACTATTAATGTCAGCTCTTTTCTAACATATGCACTATTTATCCTTATATATGCTTTTATTTCTAAGTCATCATGTTATTTTCTAAAATTTCATTGAATATATAATTTTTTTAATTTATTATTCGTTGTAGAATGCTGTTTAGGGGGTTTTCTAATGAAGAAATATGCGATTGATTATAGCCATTCCACTATTAGCTTCTCTGTACGTCATATGATGGTTTCACGAATACATGGTACGTTTGAATCGTATAGCGCAGAAATCGTGGCAACTGATATTGAACAAATGCAAGATGCCACTATCACTATTACAATCGCAGTGGCAAGCGTTTCCACCAAAAATCTTGACCGTGATGTTCATCTCGTATCGCCTGACTTTTTTGATGCAGATGTTTATCCAAAAATAGTATTTACCTCTACATACATCGAAAAACTAGATGAGCACAATTTTGCCATTCATGGAGATTTAACAATTAAAAGCGTAACAAGGCCAATTGTCTTTACAGCAACATATACAGGTAATGGCATTAGCCCATGGGCACAAGAAGTATATGGCTTCCAAGCAAAAACAAAAATTAATCGACGAGAATTTAATTTAGTGTACAACACACCTCTAGAAACAGGCGGGGTATTAATTAGCGAAGATATAGATGTGGTTGTAGACCTTGAGTTAAACCCGTTATAAGTTAAACAGTAAAAAAACAAAATACTCTCCATCCATAAACTAAAATTTATTTATGGATGGAGAATATTTTACGATAATGGACATATTCATTAACCTATTATTTAACATAAACAACTGTTTATCATTGAAGGCTCATTTTATTAGACTTTTATTCAAAAGCCCCTCTTTTAAGAAAATTCATGAAAAGAGGGGCTTAGCATATTGCTTACATTATTTAATTAAATATTTAGCAAAGCCAGCTTCTGTGTCTTCTAAATATTCAATATTGCTATCTGTTGGAATTACTTTTTGTGCATCTTTCGCAGATAGATATACAACCTTTGTATTGGCTGGGAATGGTACAAATGACCAGTTATTATCCGCAGCAGGATTAATTGTTTTTGTTGCCATAATATAGTCAACAACAGCTTGGCGATTTTCGTAAGCATAGCTTGTTACATTTGAACCGTCAGCATTTTTAAATGTTGCGCCATAAGAGCCACCAACACGATAGTTGTTTGTAATAATGATAAATTCTTGGTTTACATCAATTGGTTTACCATTATATTGTACATTTTTAATACGGTTTGCATTTTCATTTATAAGATTGCCACCGCGATCATATTTTGCTGGTGATGTTACATCAATTTGATAAGTTAGACCATCTAACACATCAAAATTATAAGAGCGTGCTTCTGGATCAATAATATTTTGCTCTTCTGCTTTATTAGGATCAATTGTTGTAAAGATACCAGCAGCCATTTCTAACCATTCAACTGCTTGCGCACCTGTCACTTTAATTGTTGCAACAGTATTGTCGTAATGATAAATGTCTGCCATATTTTTAATAGCAAGTGGTCCCACAGGAATATTTGTATAGTCACGTGGGTTATTACGTGAGCCTGCTTTGAATGGTGCACCTGCTGAAAGAAGCGGCGTATTTTCATCGGCAGTACCTTTTAACTCTTGCTCAATAAACCATTTCTGTGCTTGTGTGACAATTTGAATAGAAGGATCGTCCTGTACCATTGAGAAGTAGCTATGGATTGGTGCAGTTGTTTCCCCAACAGGTTGACGAATATACGCTAAAGTTCCTTCATGTGCTTCTTTCACGGCATCTAATACGGTTTTAGATGGCTGAAGACCCTCTTGTTGAATTGACTGTAGGGAACCTTTTCCATCTACTACAACCCATTCTGAACCTTGTTGTTCTAATTTTAAATCAATAACACCAAGATGGCTGCCATAGCTACCTGCCATTACAGTAGGAACCCCATTAATTGTCCCTTTTTCTTGGTCTACATTTTTCAAGTCTTTATAATCACCTGGGAATGTTAAATGAGAATGTCCTGTAATTAAAGCATCAATACCTTCAATTTCAGCGATTTGGTAACCAACATTTTCAGCACCCGCCACATACGTATCTTCCCCAATGCCTGAATGTGAAAGAACAACAATAATGTCTGCTCCAGCCTCCTGCATTTCTGGTACTACTTCTTTAACTGCTTCAACAGGCTCCTGCATATCAACCTTTCCAGCTAAATGAATGGCATCCCATTCAGTAATTTTCGTTGGGACAATGCCTGTTACACCAACTTTAATTGTATGCTTATTTCCTGCATTATCTACTACTTCTCTATCAAGAATAATATACGGTGTAAACATAGGCTCTTTTGTTTTGGCATCGTACGTATTAGCATTTACTACTGGATATTCTGCATCATTTAATACTTCATCTAAAAAGTCTAAGCCATAATTGAATTCATGATTTCCTAAAGTACCAGCATCATATTTTAGCTTATTCAATGCTGCAATAGCTGGATGAATTTCGCCCGGTTTTAAAACACTTTCTAATGCTTTATAAGAGCCTAGTGGCGTTCCTTGAATTAAATCCCCATTATCAAATAGTAATGTATTTGGATTTTTAGTACGTGCTTGTTCAATTAATGTCGCTGTATTTGCTAAGCCTAATTCAGATGATTCTGCATCTAAATAGTAATTGTAGTTAGCTAAATTTGTATGAATATCTGTTGTTCCTAAAATTTGAAGGTCTACAGCTACTGCAGTTGAAGGCGCTTTATATTCTGCTACAAAGCGTTCAATAATGCTTGTCATTTGCTCTGCTGTCACATAGTCACGAGGACGAATTGTACGATCCTCAAAGGCTTGAAGAATATTTGCTGCAACAGCGTTCGCTAAATCTTGTTTATGCACTTTAGCAATTTGATCTGCATCTTTAAATTGATCTAATACTGAAAGAGGTGCATTTTCACTAACTAGTCCACGAGCAGAGATTACAAATGCCTGCTGACGTGTTAATTTGTCATTTGGACCAAATGTCGTTGCTGTTTTACCCTTAATTAGCTTTAATTGGACTGCTTTTTCTACATAAGGCGCTAAATTTTTAGAAACATCGGTAAAGGCAATAGAAGAACCGTCACCAAGCTCTACATCTAAGCTTTCTACTAATTCTTTTACATAATCTCCGCGTGTTACATTATCAGCTTGTGCATTGGCAGATAATCCAAATGGCAGAAATGCAAATAAAACTAGTAGCACCGCTAAGAATTTAGTTATTAATTTCTTATTCATGCAACAACCTCCTTATTCATCTAATGTTTTCCTACAAATCCTATTATATTAAACAACTTCTAGTTTTTGCTGAACAAATAGTCCTAATTATATGTATTTTTAAAAGAATGGCAATTTACATTTGCATAAAATAATAGATTATTATCATCCTCTTAACTTTCCATTCAGTATGATGTTAGTAACTGTAAATTCCACATAATGAACAAATATCAATATGTCTGATCTTTATACCTCACCATACCTCTGTTTATAACATAAAAAAAATCCTCTCTAAAGTGAGAGGACTTTTGTTAAAAAATATTTTTTATGCGTTAACAGTTTGTAGAGATTGCGCCACTTTTTTCACTTCTTCTAGTCCATTTGCAATAATTTCTTGGGCTTGATCAGGTGAAGCATTGTGACCTTCAATAATTACCTCTTCGATAATTTCCATACCGAAGATACCACCTACAACATTTTTAATGTAGTTTACTGACATTTCCATTGGTTGTGCTTCTGGTAATGAATAATAACCACCACGAGCATTTAGAATAATTGCCTTCTTGTCAGTCATTAAACTAACCAGTTGACCATTTTCATCATATTTGAATGTGAAGCCAGCTTGATATACATAGTCAATAAATGTTTGTAATGGTGCTGGAATTGTTAAGTTCCACAGTGGGAAAGCAAATACTACTAAGTCAGCTGCAGTTAAAGCATCCATTGCCTTTTGCTTAGCAGCTAATAGACGTGATTCAACATCTGTTAGCTCTCCACCATTTTGCACCTTACCAAATGCATTGAAAAGGTCTTGCCCAAAATAAGGCATATCTTCTGCAAATACATCAAAAGTTGTAACATTCACACCTTGCACATTTTCCATAAATGTATCATACATTTTTGTTGAAATACCGTCTGGACGGTTGTTAGCTTTTACTACTAAAACGTTCATTATATAAATTCTCCCTTAAATTTCATAATTCAATATCTCGAATTCAAGATATGCTTTTATCTTAAAAAATTTCACGCCAAATGTCAACGCTACCTACCTCAGACTTTTGACTGAAATATTATGTTAGGATTTTTTCGCTTATCTTTAAAAAGGGTTAAACCCTCTTAAAATTTACAGCTATCATCTGTGCAAACACCTGTATCCGTTGAGCCAGCCATCTTTAGCTTTGGTTGCAAGCCCTCTTCCTCGGCTACTTTACGTAAAGTGTCCTCAAATGCCTTCTGTGGCTGTGCACCTGAAATACCGTATTTGCGGTTTAACACAAAGAATGGCACCCCACGAACACCGAGCTGTAGACCTTCTTGAATATCCGCCTCTACTTCATCTTTAAACGTATCTGCTTCAAGAATCTTTGCTACTTCCTCACGCTGTAGACCCACCTGTTCAGCAATGGCTAGTAATACCTCGTCCTGTCCAATACGCTTTCCTTCGATAAAATGACCGTGTAAAAGTGCTTCCACAAGCGCTGTAACATCTCCCTGTTGTTCAGCCCATTTTACAAGTCGATGTGCTTTTAGTGTATTCTCTTCCATCAAATGGCTAAAATCGTAGTTTAAGCCTACCTCTTTGGCACGAGCTGTTACACCTTCTGTCATTTCCTGTGCTTTTTCTAAGGACATGCCATACTTTTTCGCCAATGATTCATAAACAGTAACATTTGAATCTACTGGTGTTGTTGGATCAAGCTGATAACTTTTATAAATAAGCTCCACCTGCCCACCATAGCCTGTATCCTGAATCGCCTTTTCTAGCTGTTTTTTACCAATATAACAAAATGGACATACATAGTCAGACCAAATCTCAATTTTCATTTATGACTCACTCCCTTTGCTACATTGTAGCGGCAGAGCAAATCCCAAGGCAATTTTTATGCTTCATTGCATAAATTTTCAAGCGAATCTACATACTGAGGTTAAAAAACAATGTGAGGGTTATCTATGACGCAATCTCTTTGGCTGGCAACGTCTGAATCTGTTTCGCTATCGTCACTAACTTCATCTATTACTTGTGATGTTTGTATTATTGGCGGGGGGTTAACAGGGCTATACACAGCTTATACTTTAGCAAAAGCAGGTGTTGATGTAGTCTTACTTGAAGCAAATACACATGTTGGCCACGGTACAACTGGTCATTCAACAGGAAAATTAACAGCACAGCATAGCCTTATTTATGCAAACCTTTTAGAACAGCTATCTGTAGACGAGGCAAGGCTTTATTATCAACTTAACCAACAAGCAATTGATAAGGTTAAACATTTGCTTCCACAAGAGCATGTACGACAAGTAGACTCATTGCTATACTGCCAAAAAAAGGAAGGCTATGCGCAATTATTAAAAGAGTGGAATGCTTATAAGGTATTAAATATTAAATCAGCCATTACCTCTGATACAGAGCTGCCTTTCCCTGTAACAAAAGCATTAAGCATGTCACAGCAGGCTCAAATCAACCCTGTAGAGGTTAGTAATTTCTTGGCAAAGGCTGCCCAATCACAAGGAGCAAGACTTTATACAAATACCCGTGTTCAGCAATTAAACATATCACAAAATAACTTACATACCGAAAAAAATATGTCGGTTCAATACAATAAGCTTATTTTGTGCTCGCATTATCCAATTGAAGCATTTAAAGGGCTGCAACTTTTTAAGCTATCAAATAGTCGCTCCTATATGGTGGCAAGTAAAATTTCTGAAACAATGCAGGGGCAATATTTATCCGTTGACTTTCCTGCTCGCTCCATCCGAACAGCTACCATTAACGATGAGCATTATTTAGTATTAGGAGGAGCCAATCATATTGCGGGAGAAACCGTTCATACAGAGCCATATTATGAAACAATTGCCAGCGAAATAGCAGAACATTTTGAGCAACAGCCGCTTTATCGTTGGTCTGCTCAGGATATTGAAACACCTGATATTGTGCCATATGTGGGGAGAATTACAAATTCCTTGCCGAATGTGCTAATTGCTACTGGCTATCGAAAATGGGGCATTTCTAATTCCTTTGTGGCTGGTGATATTTTGTCCTCGTTAATCACTGGTGCAAGAAGTGAGGATGGTGCTATCGCTCTTTACTCACCATCACGCACAAAGTTTGGTGCTCAATTTATGCAGATGCTAAAGGTAGGAGGCTTTGTTGCGAAGGAATATATCGCTGGCTATATGAAGCATGCCACTGCCCCAACCTGTACGCATTTAGGCTGTAAAACAAAATGGAATAAGGCTGATGAAACATGGGATTGCCCATGTCATGGTTCACGCTTTAATGCAAAAGGTGAGGTACTTGAAGGTCCTGCTGTCCAACCGTTAAAGCTGGATTAAAAAAGAGGTTGCCGTATAGACAACCTCTCCCATGTTATTTTAATGCTTCTGTTAATACTGGTACAATCTGCTTTTTACGGGATACAACGCCTGGTAATACAACACGGTTTTGGATAAGCTCAGCACCAAAGCCTTTTGCTGCTGCTTCTGCTGCTTGCCCAATAGCAATTGCTGTAGAATCGTTGTTTAAAATATCTGTTACAACAAAGAAGAATAAATCTAAGCCATTGTCAGCGGCATTTTTATTTAATAGTGCCTCTAGCTCCTCTTGGCGATTAAGTACATCATTAATGTCCACTGCATTAACTTGTGCCACAACTGCTTTGTACTCTCCAAACTGGAACTCTTTTGCATCTAATGATAATAAATCTTCTAAAGCTTTATCTGATAGGTCAGCGCCTGCCTTTAGCATTGCTAAACCATATTCAGCAGCATCCACACCAGCAATTTCCGCCAACTCTTCACCAGCTTTTACATCCTGCTCTGTGCAAGTTGGTGATTTGAAAAGCAATGTATCTGAAACAATTGCAGATAACATTAAACCTGCAATATTCGCTGGGATTTCAATATTATGTTCTTTAAAAATTTTATTTAATATTGTAGCTGTACAGCCTACTGGTTCTGCACGGTAGTATAGCGGATCAGCTGTTTGGAAGTTAGCAATACGATGGTGATCGATTACCTCTGTAATTTGCACCTCTTCAATTCCATCAGCGGATTGTTGGAATTCATTATGGTCAACAAGTATAACCTTATCCGCTTCCCCTGCTACAGATGCAATAAAGCGAGGTGCTTCAAAGCCAAATTTATCTAGTGCAAATTGTGTTTCATTATTTACATCTCCAAGACGTACTGCCTCAGCTTCTTGACCTATTTGCTGTTTAAAATAGGCATAGACAATAGCAGATGTGATTGTGTCTGTATCTGGATTTTTATGCCCAAAAACTAAAACTTTGCTCATTGAATCAATTCCTCCTAAAGTGACACTTACATTTGTATTTTATTTTATCATATCTTAAGAACTAGCAAGTGAGAAAGTTAAACTTTATTTAAAATCACCATCTCCCACTACATACTTTATGTTGATTCATATACAAGTATAATTTCATACTCTCACATACCTTAGTTCTCTAATAAGATATATACATTATAACTTATTTGAATATTATTTTGTGCAGATGATTTCCCCTAATTTTACCATCCTATTTTTAACATTTAATAATAAAAATGCACCTTTTTTTAAGATAAATTAGCATATATAGATATTTAGTTGGGGTTTCGTATTTAAGTAAGCATAATTTTATGCTATCATCAGGTAGTCTATATTTTTAGATACACAGGAAATGGGGATTACGATGATAAAGAAGATGGAAAAAAAGTATATTCCTTTGGCAAATTATTTTGAAGTTGCTTCACAACAAGAAATCACTCTATCCTTTAATGAATTAGAAAACATCATGGGTCAATCATTACCCAATGCTGCCTACCTGAATAAGAGCTGGTGGAAAAAAACAAAGCCCCCTCTTTCACACTATTTGTCATGGACAAATGCAGGCTACTATGTCATTGAAGTGAAACTTGGTACTAGTGTAACGTTCTCACGTACACAAATGAAGTCTTCTGAAAATGATACTTCTAACAATGAAGAAAAACCATCTGCATACATAATTCGAGGGATTGAGGCATCTGATGCTAGATCGTTTATTCATTTACAAGAAGAAATTTTTCAGCAAACTGACTTCATGTATAATGCACCAAATGAATCAGATTTAACAGTGCAACAGCTACGTAAAAATTTAGCCTATTGGAAACAACTAAAAAACCGTACAATATTACTTTGTGTCTTAAATGGTATTTTTGCAGGCTATGCTGTAATACACGGCTATAAGCAATCAAAAGTAAAACATATAGCCTCTATTCGTTTAGCTGTTAAGCAAGAGTATCAGCAAAAAGGGATTGGCTCTGCATTAATGAAAGCAGTGGAGAATTGGGCGAAACAGCATGATATTTCGCGTCTAGAATTATCTGTGATGGAGCATAACAAAATAGCTTTACATCTCTTTAGTAAACTAGGCTTTCAGCAAGAAGGCATTCGCCAAAATGCTATAAAATTAAACGATTATACCTATGTTAATGAATATAGCTTAAGTAAAATGATATAATTCACTTTTCCTCGATAGATGTCTAAATTATATTTGGGCATCTTTTTTTATCTTGGTTCAGTGGAGAGGGCCTATAGCCTGTACCCGCCGCTGTCGCTTCGCTTTCAGTACACAAAAAATCCGAATGCATTAACGACAGGTACAATTAATTGATTGTATGAAAAAACGCACAGAGCCATGTTTATCACACTGCATCTATGCGCTGTCTGTTTTAAAAAACCTGCTTCTCTCTAGCAGCATCGAGGAATAATACATTGCTCTCTACTTGCTCATAAGATTGTTGATATTTTTCATATTGTGCCTTGTCCTGACTGACCATTTCCTCTATTAGAGCATGCAAAAATGATACTAAAACAGGGGCAATATCTAGTGAAGAATGATTTTTTGTACCAAGCGCAAATACTGCGCTAGCATATTCTCGAATAGGTGAAAATGCAGAAGCCGTAATAGCAATAATTTTTACCTTTTTCATCTTAGCAATTTCAACAATTGCTTGAATATCTTTTAGCTGTTTATCAAAAGTAAAGACAATTAAAGTTGTACGCTCACTCATGCTATTTAATTGTTGCAAAATATCCTCAGAGTTTGAACGTAGCTGCTTCACATGGGGACGTAACGTTTTTAATGTATAGGACAGCCAATCTGCAATAGAAACAGCTTGACGAGTGCCTAAAATATAAATATTGTCTGCCTCATGCATCCATGTTGAACTTTTTTGAATAAGCTTATCATTAATCAGTTGAATCGCTTCTTGAATGTTGTGACTATCATATTGCATCACTTTACCAAAGCTAGACTGACTTAACTTATTTGTAGTCTGTGTAGGCTGTAAATGTATGCCATCATTTTGTGACATAACATAGCCTCTCACTGCTTCCTGAAGCTCTACATAGCCCGATAAATCCATCGCATAGCAAAAACGAATAACGGTTGACTCACTGACATTAGCCATCCTTCCTACTTCTGCTGCACCATTAGCAATAACTGTTGTAGGATTATCCATTACAAATTGCGCTACTTTACGTTGCCCCTTTGACAACCTTACAAACCTTTTCTTTATATCTTCATGAATACTCATTTCTAACAACCTTTCTTTCAATGACCTTATCACGAATAGGAGATTGTTTCCTACTGCCTCAAAATTCGATTAGAAATACAGTATCATGATTACAATTTGAATACAATGACTTTTCTGAAAAATCTTTAGCGCTTCAACTTGCTAATACGGTAATATATTTTCAACCTTATTTGTATAGTAATTGACGCTTCACCATAACTTGTGGTTGACTTCTGCTTCACTCGCGCTGCTCGCTCCAGTCAACTACATCTTTTGATAATGAACCAAGATAAAAAAATGCCTCGGATAATTTATTATCCAAGACATTTATCATAATATGATCATTCTAGCTCTAGCTGCTTCGTTTCTTTTCCTAAGAAAATTACACCTATTACACCAATAATAATTGCTACACAGAAAATAGCAAAGATAAAGCCAATTGTATAGCCCGCTGTTAATAAAAAGCCAACTAACAATGGTCCAAAAATTCCTCCGATACGCCCTACTGCTGCTGCCATCCCTGCACCTGTTCCACGAATAACCGCTGGATACTGCTCAGGTGTATAAGCATAAAGAGCACCCCATGCACCTAAGTTAAAAAATGATAAAAACATACCTGAAATTAATAGCACGCTAAGCGTTTCTGCATTGCCAAATGTAGCCGCACTAACTGCTGTACCAATTAGATAAGACACAAGCACAAACTTTCGTCCAATCTTCTCAATAAACCATGCTGCTGTAAAATAGCCTGGTAGTTGAGCCAATGTCATAATTAAGACATATTTAAAGCTGGTAATCATATCAAAGCCTTTCCCAACCATTACGCTTGGTAGCCATAAAAACATGCCATAATATGAAAATACAACTGTAAACCATAAGAGCCATAGCATTAATGTCGAACGTGCATATTTCTTTGACCATACCTCTTTTATATTTTGACTAATGCTTCGCTTTTTGGATTCTTCCTTTACTGTAAATTGTGGTGAATCAGGCAAATGCCAGCGAAGATAAATAGCATAGAAGGCTGGAAGTGCTGTTAAAATAAGTGCTACTCGCCACCCCCATGTCGGAATAACAAAATACGAAATCAATGCTGCAATTAGCCAGCCTGCCGCCCAGAAGCTTTCTAGTAAAACAACTACACGTCCTCTTTCTTTTGCCTCTACACTTTCAGACACTAATGTTGAAGCAACAGGCAATTCTCCCCCTAGCCCCATTCCTACTAAAAAGCGTAGTAGTAAAAAAGCTACCAACGTTGTTGTTAAAGCAGATAAACCACTTGCTACCGAAAAAAGCACAAGTGTCCACATAAAAATTTTCTTACGTCCTACTTTATCAGCAAAAACGCCAAATACAAGCGCCCCTACTGCCATCCCTATTGAATTAACACTACCAATCCAACCAGATTGGCTCGGTGATAGCCCCCAATCAGCTGCCAATGCGGCAATCACAAAGGATAATATGCCAACATCCATTGCATCGAAAAGCCAGCCAATTCCTGCTACACCTAGCAGCTTATTTCTAGAAATAGTTTGTTGAGGTTTATTTGTTCCTATAGTATTTGTTGTCATCCTAACCACCTGTCTTTACACTTGACTATACAATATATGTTTACTATACAGTTGTTTCAATAAAGTGACAAGTAAAATTCAAATTACCAAATTGTTTCGACAATTTGCGAAATGCTATTGAAATTACAGGGTTATTTCGTTAAAATGTCTTTTATACAAAAACAGCTGTTCTTTCTATAAGAACAAAAGGAGATCATACTATTATGTGGAAAGGCCTTATTGAAGAATATAAACAATTTTTACCTGTAACAGAAAATACACCCGCATTAACGTTAAACGAAGGCAATACGCCTCTTATACATTTAGTGAATTTATCTAAAAAATTAGGTATTGAGCTTTATGGGAAAATTGAAGGTGCAAACCCAACTGGCTCATTTAAAGACAGAGGTATGGTATTTGCTGTGGCAAAGGCAATTGAAGATGGCAGTAAATGCGTTATTTGCGCTTCTACAGGAAATACTTCTGCTGCTGCCGCTGCGTATGCAACAAGAGCTGGTATCCAGTCCATCGTTGTTATTCCTAAAGGAAAGGTCGCTCTTGGTAAGCTTGCACAGGCAACAATGTATGGTGCAAAAATTATTGAAATCGATGGCAACTTTGATGATGCCTTAAATATTGTGCGTCAAGTAAGTGAAACAACACCTGTTGCTCTTGTTAACTCAGTAAATCCATATCGCATTGAAGGTCAAAAAACAGCATCATTTGAAATTGTTGATGCGTTAGGTTCAGCACCTGATTATCTATGCATCCCTGTCGGTAATGCAGGAAATATTACAGCATACTGGAAAGGCTTTAAAGAGTACCATGCTGCAAAGGCTAGTGGTCTTCCAAAAATGTACGGCTTTGAAGCTGAAGGTGCTGCTGCAATTGTAAAAGGAGAGCCGATTGCAAACCCTGAAACAGTGGCAACAGCTATTCGTATTGGTAACCCTGCTAGCTGGAAACTTGCAGAGGCTGCTCGCGATGAGTCTGGTGGTATTATTGATTCCGTTACAGATGAGGAAATTGTAGCTGCCTATAAATTAATTGCCAATACAGAAGGCGTTTTTGTTGAGCCAGGTTCAGCCGCTTCATTAGCAGGTGTTATTAAATCTGTGGAAAATAGCAAAATTCCACAAGGCTCTAAAGTAGTAACTGTCTTCACAGGTAACGGACTAAAAGACCCTGATACAGCGATGAATACATCTACTGTAGAAGTTGTATCCCTACAAAATGATGAACAAGAAATTCGTGCGTATATTGAGGGTGTACTATGAGTAATATGTGGCAAATCTCAGTTCCTGGAAGCACAGCCAATTTAGGGCCTGGCTTCGATTCAATAGGACTTGGCTTGTCCCTTTACTTAAAGCTTACAGTTTCTTTACAAGATACATGGGAGATTATTCATCTTGATAACAACGGTCCTAAAGAGTTTGAGCTTGAAGAACATTTACTATACGTAATTGCTAAAAAAATTGCAGAGCAATATGGCAAGCAACTACCTGCTTGTCGTGTTGAAATGGCAAGTGAGCTTCCATTAGCACGCGGGCTCGGAAGTAGTGCAGCCGCTATTGTTGCAGGGATTGAGCTGGCAAACCAAGTATGTGAGCTTGGCTTAACCGTTCAAGATAAGCTCAATCTATCCTCACAGATTGAAGGACATCCTGATAATGCAACAGCCTCTGTTTTAGGTGGCTTAACCATTTCTTCAATGGATGAAAATGGCATAGTCGATACATTCCATATAAATGATATCCATGCATCCTTTGTTGTATATATACCAGATGTTGAGCTTAAAACAAGTGAAGCTCGCTCTGTATTACCAGAGCAATTTGACCGTGCCTATGCTGTAAATGCTTCCGCAAATGCAAATATGTTAGCGGCGGCTTTAATGGCACGTGATTTTGAACGTGCTGGGCGGTATATGGAGGCTGACTTATTTCATGAGCCATTTCGTGCAAAGCTGATTCCTGCCTATACAGAAATTCGCACAGCAGCAAAAGCAAATGGTGCTTATGGAACGGCACTGAGTGGAGCAGGTCCAACATTAATCTCCATTATTCCTACTGCGATTGCTGATGAGTTTGTGCAAGCAATGAAAGCTAAATTTCCAGCACATCGAATTATCCTTACAAAAGCCGATGAACACGGCGTGCAAGTCAATAACTAAGCTGAACGCCTACTATCATGGTAGGCGTTTTTTATATTGTTAGGAGCGGTATTGATTTTTTAATGAATCTTTATTGTTCTTCAAAAAAGGCTATGGCTGCTGCAAAGTCTAATATTATAGTTTCAGCTAGAGATTACAGCTATCAAATGCCTTTAGGGCTGCGCAAGAGCTTGTGACATCCTACCAAATGATTACTACATCCTAGATAGCATAAAAAGGAAGCCACCTTCTAAATAGATGACTTCCTCCTTATTTATCTTGGTTCAGCAAATTCTTTTTGTATCGAAAACAAAGCATCAGCGCAGGTACAATTATGCTAGTAATACTAGACTAATGGCCATAACCGCCATTCCACCTACTAAGCCATACATCGATAAATGTGTTTCATCATATCGCTGTGCTGCTGGCAATAACTCATCTAATGAAATAAAGACCATTATACCTGCAACACCTGCAAAAACAATGCCGAACATAACATCCGTTAAAAATGGCATAAGAATTAAAAACGCTACTAATGCCCCAACAGGCTCTGCTAATCCTGATAAAAATGATAGCTTAAAGGCTTTACGTCGATTACCTGTGGCAAAGAAAATTGGCACAGACACAGCGATGCCCTCTGGAATATTATGAATAGCTACTGCAATAGCAATGGCTATACCTACATTTGGATCATTAATCGCTGACATAAATGTTGCGATACCCTCTGGAAAGTTATGAATGGCAATAGCAAGGGCGGTAAAAATGCCCATCTTCATTAAATGCTCTTCATTAACCTGTGGCTTAATCGCGTTTACATCCTCAACAAGCTTTACCTCATGCGGATTAGTGGCCTTTGGAATAAACTTATCGATTAATGCAATAAATAGCATACCACCAAAGAATCCAAGAATAGTCATCCAATAGCCATTCGTTGTACCTAATGCATTTGTTAACGCGTCTTTTGCTTTTACAAAGATTTCAACAAGTGATACATAAATCATCACCCCTGCTGAAAAGCCTAATGCTAGTGATAAAAACTTTGTATTCGTTCTTGAGGTGAAAAAGGCTATTAAACTGCCTACACCTGTTGCAAGTCCAGCAAAAAGGGTCAGCCCTAATGCTAGTAAAACGTTTCCTTCCATTGCCTTCTTCCTTTACCCTTTTTCTTATTGTACTCATCTTAACGCAAAAGTTTCCTGTACGCAATTCTTTTTTATCAGGAAAATACTATACTTCCCCATATCAATTACATCTTGGCTAACGCTTCTCCAACTTTTATCTTGGTTCGAGAGATGCTTATGCACCTACTGAATCAAAAAAAAGCAGTATCGTTTCATGAATGAATACAAATACTGCTTTTACTTATCGATATAATTTCTTACGGCGTTCGTACCAGATAACACAAATAATAAACCATGTATATCCAATACTCCAGCCAGCTAGGACATCTGATGCAAAGTGTCTAGCACCTGCAACACGGGATAATCCAATAAGCACTGTTAATAGTATTGCGCCAAGCCATAGTAAAGCTTTACGCCCCTTACTAGTATTTTCAGCTAAAATATAAGCCGTTGTGAACAAATACAAAATACCTGTCATAGCATGCCCAGATGGAAAACTAAAGGATGTTAGCTGTTCTTCAATTTCAGGTCTTGGTCGTTGAATCCATTTTTTTAATAGTTGATTTAAAACATTGCCTGCTGCAAATGTAAAGACAACCAACAGCATAGCACGGTAATTTTTTACCCGCCAAGCTAAATACACCATTAAAACTACTGCCACAGCAACCACAAATTGAGGTTCCCCTATATAATGAAAAACATCAATAAAACGATTGCCAAAAAGTAGCTCTGCTATGCTTGTATCAAATTTATTCACAAAATCACTTTGATAAGTAGCTCTTAATACAATAAATATAATAAACGTGATAATTGCTAATGGATATGCCCATTTTTTCATCTATTTCTTCACCTCAAAAACATTCATGCTATGTTCTTCACATCATAACATAATTCAATTTATTCTAGATGGTGAATAGCTATAGTTTTTAGAAAAATATATCTCTTGATGTTTTTGAGTAAAGATAATTGATACTTCCTCTTGTTTATGAAAATAAATAGACACAGCCAATGCAACAATGAATAAAATTGCCACTATAGGTAGTATTTTTTTCAATAGTATAAACACTCCCCTAACCATTTTATCCAGTATTAACAATTTTTGTGTACTAAAAGCGAAGCGACAGCAGCAGGGGCGAGCAGCCTGTAAAAACCGATTGAGCCCAACACGATGTTGGCCATACAAGCGTTTTCACAGGATGTGAAGCTTTTAGCTTGTGTTCCTCTATCACCAATCAGTGTGGGGATGAGGAAAACTTCACTGATTGAAGGTTCACTTTATAGCATTGTTTAACATCTACTGCTGTATTAATACGGGATCAAATAGCCAATCTTTTGTTCCAAAATTTGAATCCTTCTCGCCTCTTACATCACGAGAAATATTATGCTTAATAATTACTTCTCTGAACCTTTTACTAAATAAAGTTTTTCGATATAAATATCTTCCATCATGGCTCCATTCAGCAGAGTAAAAAACATCACCTTTTAAATGATTTAAATCCTCCCGATGATAGATATCTGGACCATTAATAACACCATTTAAACCACAGCTACATGGAGGCTGCTCAGTAGCGAAATATAGCTTAATTCTATCACTACTGCATGACGGTAGAATTTGTGTAGGAATAATTTGATAAGCAGGCTGTTTTCCTTCCTCAGGTCCTTTATGGATAACCTCTAACAATTCATAACCTTCTAAATTTTCACGTTTCATTAATGACACTAGCTCTTGAGAGGCAACCCAGTAACCACTTACATGTACTAAATAGCGATCCTTCATTTGAGATGTATCTATCACAATTGGTGATAACTGTTCTTTGTCCATAAGTCCGCAAGATTTACAATGTGTACTTAAAGAAAATAATGTCCCCTTATCCTCTAAAAACATTTCTGGTGAATTACCCGTTGAATTTAAAGTAAATAATGGTGCTTGCATATATTCCTGCTCTGAAAATTCAAAGTAAAACCGTTCTCCTATTGAAACAATACCTAATTCACGCTCTAATGATTTATATAAAGCCGTTACTTGTTCATATGTGACTTCTTCATTTAATGTAAAAATGGGATTAAATTTTGTTTTTAAATTTCTTTTTTTAATTTCAGGCGCACCAACAGCAATACCATGACGATTATAAACGTTAATAACTTGATCTTGGCTAGATTCATCTATAGAAAATAAATTTTCAAGTTCTACTTTCACAATACACGCCTACCTTTATATAGTTTTATGGTAAAGTATGTTAACCAACTAGTAATATTGTACAATTTACTATCTCTACCTTATGCATAGATAATCAGGTTGCTTGTTTTAAAGAAATTATTTGTCTATTACTCTTGATAGCAAATCTACTTAACCACTCTTAAATTAAGCGTACCAGTAGTTATACCACCATTTCAACTTCGGGTTTACGCCAATTTTTTGGCGTTCTTTCCACAAATTTTTGGCGTGATTTGGCGGACATATAAAAAACACCGCCACTTTTTGGCGGTGTCAAAATTTTTTATAGGCTTTTTATCATATAATATAGGAAATATATACTAAAGGTAATATATGGGTTAAATAATTCCCAAATCGCTCCCTTATAATTGAAAAATATACCAATATTATAACATAGAGTTAGCTTACAGTAAATTCATTTTTTCAGCAAGATTTACAGCTTCTGTACGTGAATCTACATTAAGCAAAGAAAAAAGCTGTGTTAAATATCGCTCAGTTGTTCGCTGAGGAATATTTAGTTCAATGGCAATTGCTTTATTTGTATGCCCTTCTGCAATTAGCCGTAATATTTTCTTTTCTTTTTCATTCAAATGAATATCAAATTTAGCATTCTGTAATTGAAACTTATCATCTAAAAAATCTAAGAAATTATTTGGCAACACAATTTCACCATTGGCGATTGCTCTTACTGTTCGTATAATTTGCTCTTTAGAAGCCGTCTTAGCCAAAATGCCTTCTATTTTTCTCTCTAAAATAAGGTGATAATAATCTGTAATATCATCACCTGTATAAAGGATAATTGAAGCATTTGACTGAATAGCTTTTATATTACGGGCTAAGTTTATTCCGTTTTCTAATGGCATATTGATATCAATTAAATAAATATCATATGGTTTACTTTTGATTCTTTGAATAACATTTGTTGCATCACTTTCTGTATCAATAATAATATCTTCATTTTCTTGAAATAGATTTTTAGTTCCTTCTAATACTATTGGGTGATCATCCACTATGAGCATCGTAATCAAGTGCTTCACTCCCTTCTTTTACAGTAATTCGAATGGACATCCCTTGATTAATATGGGAATCAATATAAAATTGTCCATTAAATGCTTTTACGCGCTCCTGCATTCCTCGAATCCCCATTGACTCTGCAACAATAATATCCTCCACATTACAACCTACACCATCATCCTTATAAAGGATTTCAAAACCATCATCTTTTTCTTTAAGATGGATATCAACCATTGTTGCATAGGAGTGCTTTAATGCATTATTTAACAATTCCTGAAACAGTCGATAAATCATTAAATTCATACGTTCATCCTCTAAATAAAGGCGATCTATCGTGTAGATTAACATAAAGTTAGCTCGTTCTGTAACATTTCTTATTAACTTTTCTAACGCTGCATTTAAGCCTAATGTATCTAGTAATGGCGGCTTTAAATTTTCACAATATACTCTTAGCTCATGCAGAGAAGCAACCATTTGCTGATGAATTTTTGCTAGCTGCTCCTGAATATCCTCTGTATCTTTTGTATTTACTAAAACATCTACCTCTCGTGCAATATGGAGCTGCTCCTGCAAATTAGTATCATGTAGCTCTTGCGCCAATTGGTACTTTTCCTCTTCAAATCGCAACCATAATAGCTTATTTAGCCAAGGTAGTTGACCATCATCAGCCTGCTTCATATGCTTTAATTCCTCTAATAGCTCTTCTACCATTTTTGTATTTTCAATAAAATTATTCACATATAGTAGCAGCAACTCCAGCCATAGCAGTTCCTCATCCTTTAAATGAATGGTATTGTTATGTCCAAGCACTAAAGCTCTTTTATAATGTGTATCTTGGTGCAGATAGGCTAAATAAACTTTATCAATCTTTCGAATTTCTCCTAGTCGCATTTCTTCCATTAGTTCAGACTGTATAATGATATTTTCTTCAACTCTTGTTGTAAATTCATTTGTGTGATAATTATACGTTAAGACAAAAACATTATCTAATTCAAGATGTACAGAAACTTCATGTGCAAATTTCTCTAAAAGCTCATCAATTTTAATGGTCTTCCCAATTTTATCAACAGCTGTATAGAGTTGATGAATATAATCGCCTTTTGTTGAAAATAAAATTTTCCGTTTTCGATAATCAACCTTTTCTTTTATATAAAAAAGCACAACCAATGATAAAAATGTAAAAAGAGCAAAGCCTGATACAGCAGACATTGTTAAATATCGTCCTGCAATGACGTACAGCCCACCTGTAAACCATAATGTGAAGATCATTGAAAAAATAACGTAATAGCGCAATCTTGTAATATGATACTCAACGTCAAATAATCGCTCTGCTAATTGTGTAAAAATAAAGCTAAAAGGTATCGCCAATAAAAACAATGCGCTAATCTCAGTTGAAAGTATATACGTATGGAATAGAATTTTAGGGAATACATATAAAAAAAGAAATGGTAGAAACGGTATTAATATACTGTTCAATAAAATTTTCAACTGAGGTGAACTGTATCTGAAATAGCTTAGCAATAAAATGCTAAGAATCATCACAAGGAGAATAAAGAAAAATGCTAATACAACATAAGAAAGAATATTGTTCGAAGCAGGATAAATTGTACCAATGCACCCTAGTATAAAAGCAAGCAAGGGCAAGATATAAAATAATTTAATATGACTTGTAAATGCCCAATTCGTTTTCATAAATGAATAATAATTTCTTAAAAAATGTAATAATATTACTAAACATAACAGCATACTACTACGATTAACAATAATTCCAACCCCATTCAATCTACCCGAAGCACCGCCGCTTACATAAGCTATGGATACTGTTAAAATAAAAAGAATCAGTAAATTTGTTAATCCTGTATTTCGTTGTTTAACATGTAAATAAATTGCCACGAACAATGTTAAAATAAAATAACAGGCTGGAATCATAAATATATAAATAAATTGCTGAGGGATATCTAAATGCTTAATATGTATATGGATTAGAGCCCCATCTGGCTTCATAATTGTTAATTTATTCGCAGATAATATCCTAGATTTATACTTTACCTGTTTAAGATCATCCATTTGACGTCCATCTACAGTTACAATTGTATCACCTACGGATATATTTTGTTTTTCTGCCCATTTTTTATAATAGAGTTGAGATACGAGCCATTTATCATCTTGTTGTTCTACCTCTATTTCTACATAAGGCGCGCTATAATTCACATAATTGAGATAAAGACCTATCACCAAATAGAGAATTATAGCAGGCCAAAACAACTTACGATACAAAATTTTTAATTCCAAATTTCACTTTCTGTATTCATTTCACCATTAAACGCTTCTAAAATTGCCTGCTGCTCTACAGATGAAACTCCGATTAATGAGGCTTTCTGTTCCTTTAACAACGTTACTAGGCTCGGATTTTGCTCTAAATACTGAATTACATTCAACATACTTATCTCTCCTCATCGTATTAGTTTTTGTAGGTATTCTTTACCTAACTCATTGATAGCTACTCGTTCAAGATTCTCTAATGCTTTAAATTTATAGACATTTTTAATCGTAATGGCATAGCGGATTGCTCCACCATTTGTCAATTCGTCTTCTATTGCATTATTATCCAAAACTGTAACTATATCATCATTATAATAGTTCTCAACTGATTTTGAAACATCATTTTTTTGTGATAAAAGATAAATAATCGGTAACGAATATCTTTTGTTTAGTAGATCATTCTTAGGCCCCCAACTTTTCAAACCTTGAATATCATTTTTAATTTGTTGGATGACTCCTATGTATTTCCCGTATTCCTGAACTTCCTTCGACACTTCCCCTTTCGCAAGGATTTCCCCAATCAAACAACCCATTGCTGTTAAAGAGCCTGACTTTTGCGTAATCATTTGTATATAGGAATCTTCATCACGGCAATTATTTAATAAATCTAATTGCTGACCATTTATACTTGCTAATGCATGCTCCTCAAGCAAAGTAATCGCCGATCTTTTATGTTCGAAGGATGTTTCTTCTATTGCTTTTGATGCCATTACTAGCATTGCTAGAGCAACATTTAACGAAAGCTCAGGTATTTTGCTCCAGCTATAATCTGAATCCTTATCCTGTAAATCATCAATAATATCAAATGATAAGATTAATAATTCAATTGCTGCAGCAACCTTATAAATATCTTCATGCACATTATCTACAAACGCTTCGTAATGCCAGAAACATAACTTGCCAAATGAAAAGCCCACAGCTATTTTTTCTTCTTTAAAGCTTTTTAATAGCGTTTTCAGCTCATAACTAAGCAATGCCTCATTGTCAATCAGAAAGTCTAATGATTCATTTATATGTTTATCCAACCCCTTCAATAGTCCTCTCCCCCTTTTGTTTTATTAATAAATATTATATATATTAGTGGGAAATAATACTAGCTTTATCATTATAAGATACATTTAATTACATTTTTTTCCTTCATAAAGGTACAGACCGCCAAAAAATGGCGTTATTCTTGCAAACCACGCCATTTTTTTGTTAATAATTACTAAAAATTTGGCGGTGTGGTAGCAAACACCGCCATTAAATTGGCGTGAATTCACCATTGAAATGGCGTTCTTGCTAATGTTACGCTTAATACAAGCGTCATAGAAATTAGAAAGATAGAAGGATAAATGAAAGTCTTTTGTACTGGGAGTGTTTAATAATGAAAAATGGAATACATGAAAATGTTTTTATACTTACAACTTCTTTCTCCTGTAATATCTCTGTTACAGCAGAAGAAATTATAATTAAAAAGCCTACAAATGGGCAATTACAGATTGAACAAAACATTATTCAATCTGAGTTAAAGGCCTATCAAGAAACATTAGCAACCTATAAAAACATCTCAGTTGTTTCAAATTTTATTAGCGATACTCCTGGGTTTGAGGAAGCATTTCAACAAAAGAGGGATTATTACCTTGAACAATACGGCATTACTAGAATCTCAAACGAAAGTTTCTCCAAAATGTCCACTGTAAATCCATTAAATTTTGGTCTAAATATCCATTCATCCACCATTTACTTAACGCCGCATTATACAATTATTAACGCAAGAGGATTAGACTTTGAGAAAGGTGCCGCTAACAATATAGAAAATGATAGTGAAACATATCATATAAATATTTCTGAGTTATCAATTCATGAAAGCACTATCTCCTTTAATATGGATGCAACATGTAATCGATGGAGGAAAGCATCGATAAAGCATTAAAATAAGGTGAACCTTCAATCAGCAGGAGCTTTGTGAAAGCTCCTGCTGATTGGATGTGTCACCAATCGTTTTTTACAGGTTGTTCCTGATGCGCTTCGCTTTCGATACAAAAAGAATTTGCTGAACTAAGATAATAAAAAAGATGCCTCAAATAATTTGAGACATCTTTTTATTATTAACCTTTTACATAATAGACTTCTTGTCCACTTTCAATTACATGATCAGGCTTTGGCTTACCTGCATTTGCCTTATGACCAGCGATATGCTCAGGGCTCTTCTCCCAATTTTTCCATGCTTCCTCTGATTCCCAACGAACCATTACAAGCACTTCTTCATCGCCACGTCGTACTTTCTTTACAAGCACTTGCTTATCTATAAAGCCAGGCTGCTGTTCAAGCAATGATGGAGCATCTGGTTTAGCACCAAAACGCTCTACAACCTTGTCCGAATTCCCTTCCGTCACAACAATACGTTTAATTTGTACAAACATATTAGTTAAACGCCTTTAACACATCGTCAGCTTTTAGTGCTTCTGATTGTAAACCACCACCAGAAAGGTACCAAACCTCTGGGTCTAGGTAGAATACTTTACCATTTTTAATGGCATTTGTTGCACTTACGATTTCATTTTCAATTGCATCCTTTGTAGCAGATTCGCCATTTTCGTTTACTACCGCATCACGGTCAACTACGAATAAAATATCAGGGTTTTTCTCGCGTACAAATTCAAAGCTTGCGTTATCACCATGTGAGTCAATTTTAAAGCCATCAGCTTCAGCTACAGCTTTTACACCAAATACATCGTGAACAACACCGAAACGTGAACCAGGACCAAATACAGATAATGAACCTTCGCTACCTAAAACGATTAATGCTTTTTCTTCTGATGCAGTGGCTTTACCTTTCACTTCTTCTACTTTTGCTTCATAGTCAGCAAGTGCATCTGCTGCTTCTTGCTCTTTACCGAAAATTTTACCTGCTAATTCTACATTTGTTTTAAATGATTCTAAGAAGTTTGTATTATCTACACCAACATATACTGTAGGTGCAATTTTAGATAATTCAGTATATGCTGCTGATGCACGACCAGAGATAAAAATAATATCTGGGTCGATTTCAGATAATTTTTCATAATCAGGCTCAAATAATGTACCAGCGTTTACATATTTGCTATCTTCAAATTTACTTAAATACTTTGGTAATGAGCCTTGTACAACAGCAGTAGGTTCAACGCCTAAAGCATCTAAAGTATCTAGGAAGCCATTATCAAACACAACCACTTTTTCTGGAATTTCATCAAGTGTTACTTCTTCAAAAGTAGTGCTACCATCGCGTCCTTCAATTGTGCTACCTGGAATTGTAAGTGGGTATGCTGAAGATGCTTCATTTTGCTCTTCTGCTGGTTTATCAGCTGAATCACCTTTATCTTCTTCTTTTGCCCCTTCTTTTGAGCTACAAGCAGCTAATACTAATAGCATCATTGCCATTAAAACCGTAAGTAATTTCCACTTTTTCATTTAAAATTCTCCTTTTTCTTTTATATAGTTAATGAATATTCATTCCATCTATTACTATTTTTAAGAATTAAAATAAACACAAATTCTACAGCCATTTTGCTCTTGAACAGGAATATCCATATCATAGATTTCCTTTAACGCATGTGAGTTAATAATGTCATTTGTAGGACCATTTCTCACAACACGTCCATCCTTTAATGCCACAATCTGATCTGAGTAAACAGAGGCAAAGTTAATATCATGTAACACAATAACAACTGTTTTCCCTAGCTCATCAACTAGCTTACGTAAAATTTTCATAATTTGTACAGAGTGCTTCATATCTAAATTATTGAGCGGCTCATCCAGTAAGATATATTCAGTATCCTGTGCAATAACCATTGCAATAAAAGCACGTTGACGTTGACCACCCGATAACTCATCTAAATAGTTGTGTTGAATTTCTTGTAAATTCATATATTGAATAGCTTCGTCAACCTTTTCTTCATCTTCTGGTTTAAGATTGCCTTTTGAATATGGGAAACGTCCAAACGATACAAGCTCACGAATCGTTAAACGTACATTCATAAAGTTAGATTGCTTTAAAATAGATACTCGTTTTGCAAAATCATCTGATTTCCAACGACGCACATCTGCCTTATCGAGTAGCACTTCACCAGTATCTGCATTTAATAATCGGCTTACCATCGAAAGTAGTGTCGATTTCCCTGCACCATTTGGTCCAATAAATGAGGTAATCTTTCCAGAAGCAATATCAACGCTTACATCCTGAACAACAGGTTTTTTCCCAAAAAACTTTGTAATCTCTTTGACTTGAATCATCCTGATGACCTACTTTCCTTTAATAATAAGTAAATGAAGTATACTCCACCAACAAAGTTAATAATAACGCTAAGTGTTGTATTGAAGCTGAAAATTCGTTCAACCATCCATTGTCCACCGACTAAAGCAATAAT
Organism: Lysinibacillus sp. FSL K6-0232; assembly: GCF_038008325.1. NCBI lineage: Bacteria > Bacillati > Bacillota > Bacilli > Caryophanales > Bacillaceae > Lysinibacillus > Lysinibacillus sp. FSL K6-0232. The sequence goes on from NZ_JBBOYW010000001.1 coordinate 3,754,366, forward strand.
ACTCATCACACAGGCACCTGTAATTAATATGGAATGCTTGTATGTTTTAAAATATTGATATGATAGATTGGCAACGATTAAACCAAAGAATGTAATCGGACCAACAAGTGCTGTGGAAACAGCAATTAGGATAGACGATAAAATTAACATGCGTTGTACTAGTTTATCGTACGGTACACCTAAATTAATCGCTGTATCCCGCCCTAATGACATAACATCTAATTGATTCATATGACGCCAGCCATAAATAAATGTTAGTACAATAATAATACCCGCTGGCCAAATTAAATCAGAATTGACATTATTAAAGCTTGCAAACATTTTACTTTGTAAGCCCAAAAACTCATTAGGATCAATTAACACCTGAAGGAATGTTGTAATGCTACCTAAAAATGTACCAACAATCATACCAACAAGCAGTAAAAAATGAATTGGGCGCTTGCCTTCTTTAAACAATACTCGGTAGAAAATTAACGCAAATACAACCATAGCAAAAACCGCTACTAAGAAATTGTAGTGCACATTAATAACCAAGATAGATATCGAGCCAAAGAAGAAATAGATTAGTGTTTGGATTAGCATATATAAAGAATCTAATCCCATAACACTTGGCGTTAAAATACGATTATGTGTAATCGTTTGGAAAACAACTGTTGAATAGGCAATAGCTACGCCTGTCAATCCCATTGCTAATACTTTCATTAAGCGACGTGGAAATGCATAATGATAGTTTCCGTTTAATTGATAAAATACATACAGTAACACGAATGCGACTGCTAGTCCCACTAAAATAAACATTTTTGTACGATTACGCATATGCTCTCCCCCTAAACAACATGAATAGGAAGATAGCACTTCCGATAACACCAACCGTCATACTAATTGGTATCTCATATGGGAAAATAAGCACGCGTCCTAAAATATCACAGAATAACAAGAAGGACATGCCGAGCAATGCAGTATGTGGCAATGTTTTTGCTAAATTGTCGCCTCTAAACAATGAAATAATATTTGGAATGATTAAGCCCAGAAATGGAATCACACCAACTGTCAACACCACTGTTGTTGAGATAAGCGCTACTAGCACTAACCCTAAATTCACTACAAATTTATAGGATAACCCAAGGTTTTTAGCAAAATCCTCCCCCATTCCAGCGACTGTAAAGCGATTTGCATAAATGTAAGCTAAAATAAGCACTGGTACACTTATGTATAGTAACTCATAACGACCTTTCATGATTAATGAGAAATCTCCTTGTAACCATGCAGAAATGTTTTGGATAATATTCGCCTTATACGCAAAAAATGTTGTAACAGACGATAAAATATTACCAAACATTAAGCCAATAAGTGGTATAAAGATCGCATCTTTAAACTTAATTCGATTTAATATTTGCATAAATAATAATGTGCCGGCTAAAGCAAATATGAAAGCGAAGGAAATTTTTTGAAAGTACGTGACATTTGTAAAAAACATCATCGAAATCAAAACACCTAATCGAGTAGCATCTAAAGTACCTGCTGTTGTTGGTGATACGAACTTATTCCTACTTAAGCTTTGCATAATTAAACCAGCAATACTCATACCCGCACCTGCCAGCAAAATAGCCACAAGCCGAGGTACACGACTAATTAAAAATAGTCTAGTTTCTTCTGAGTGGAAGTCTAATAGATCACTTGGTTTTATATCGGCTACACCGATAAATAGTGACACAATAGACAACACAATTGTTGCTGTTAAAAGATATCTTATTTTCATAGTAATCCCCGGTAGATTTCATTTTTGTGTGTAATTCACCTTTAGTGAAAATGATTATCATTACTCACGATTCTCATTATAAGCATGTTTTCATTCTCAGTCAACAAGCAATTGAGAATTATTCTCGTTTTATTTGATAATTTCCGAAAAATTCGTATGAACGACAAAAATTCTGTAATTTCGTTATTTTTTCTACTTCAATTAATTTATTATTCGCAATGACTAAATTTCAATACAGCTAGTTCCATGCTATTGCGGAGAAAGGAGCTTGCTGCTTTGACACTCATATTGGCTTTGTCCTCTTTCACGTTCAATCAATTACGCCCTAGCGTAATTGTACCTGTCGCTAATACTTTCGGTACATCCGCCAAGGTTTTTATCTTAGCTCTAAGCTTATAACATAGAAACATCTGTCATTTTCAATAACCAAAATAAAAGGTAATTGAGAATAAATAAATTTTCTCAACTACCTTTTTAGCATTATCTAGCTCTTTTTACACCTCTTAACCATGCGGCTACAATAAATATGATTAATACTAGCCCTACATAACCCATCACTGCATAGAGCTTGGCAACAAGTGTTGTAAAACCTACTAGGCTTGCTAAAAAGCCTAGACCACCTATTAAAATAGCAGCCAGTTTAAAGTTTGGTCTACTAGGCTCTATAAATCTTACGATAAATGAATAAAGCATCCCTACGGCAGTATTATAAATCATCCCTAAAAGGGCAATGGTCATAAGCAGACCAACCATTGGATGAATTTCGTTTGCTAATGCTAGCATCGGAATATCTAATCCAATAATGATATTCATTTTAGCAAGTAACGATAAGTGAATAAGCAAAATTAAAGCACCTAGCAAAATACCACCTATAATGCCACCCATGCTAGCTACCTTATCATTGCGAACTGCTCCACACATCACAGTAAGAAGTGAAAAACTTACCCCTATATTAAATGCCATATATAATAAGGCAGTTACCCACCAGCTATTCATGCTAATTTGAGCTTGCTGTGCAATAACCGCCTGCTCCGCAAAGGTAAGCTCCATTGTAGCAATGGCATAGATCGCAATGATGGATACAATCGCTAGCAAATATGGTGTTGCCAGTGCAATGATATTAATAATGCTTTTTACATTCAGCATAACAGTTGCTAGAGTTAGGACAACCATGCAAATGCTTCCTAACCACGCAGGCAGCCCAAACATTTGTTGAAAGGTCGCTCCTGCCCCGGCAAACATAATTACAGCCACACCGAATAAGAAAATAGATAATATAAAATCCAATATAAAGCCTATTCCATTCCCACAAATTTGATAAATTAAATCCTTATGTGATGTTGTACGTAATCTTGAGCTAACTTGCGCAATGCACATGCCGACAAATGCAAAACAGACAGCCGCTAATAGTGCACCGTAAATTCCTTTAAAACCAAAGCTTGTAAAATACAGAATAATCTCCTGTCCAGAAGCAAATCCTGCACCAACGATAATTCCTACATAGGCACCACCGATTTGCAAGCTTTTTTTCAAACAATTCTCTCCTCGTTTATACTGATGCAAGGTTGATTTATCGATAAACCTCTGTACTCATTGTTAATTTATTAATAATAGCTTGATTAGGCGTGTAACCAATGCCCACTGATTGTGGCACATGAATATAACCATCAATCACCTTTACTTCCGGCGTAATAATATCCTCATACCAATAATGACTAGAACCTGCAGTATCTCCAGGTAAAACAAAATTACTAAGCGATGTTAGGGCAATATTATGCGCTCGTCCGATGCCCGCCTCTAACATACCACCACACCACACTGGAATATTGTTCTTTTGGCATAAATCATGAATCCTCTTTGCTTCTGTTAAGCCACCTACTCGTCCAATTTTAATATTTATCACACCGCAGCTTCCAAGCTCAATGGCCTTTCGAGCATCTTCAACAGATGTAATACTTTCATCAAGACAAACAGGCGTTTGCAAACTTCTCTGTAATATCGCATGGTCTACAATATCATCAGTCGCTAATGGCTGTTCAATCATTAATAAACGATAGTCATCAAGCTGCTGTAATAGATTAATATCATTTAATGTATAGGCTGAATTGGCATCGACCATTAAAGGTAGGTCTGGTAGTTCAGCGCGAATAGCTCGTACTACCTCAATATCATAACCTGGCTTTATTTTGATTTTCACTCGTTTATAGCCGCTATTCATATGCTCTTTTATTAGCTCGATTAATTTAGCGGTAGACGATTGAATGCCTACACTTATACCTACTTCAATACGCTGCTTCTGTCCACCTAGCGCTTGTGCAAGCGATTGCTTTGTTTGTTGAGCATAAATATCCCATACAGCACCTTCAATTGAAGCTTTTGCCATACAGTTTCGACGAATAGATGCAAATAATGCAGACACCTCATCAGGATGCCTAATTTCTGTATGTAACAAGATAGGTATTAAAAAATCCTTGAGCATATGCCATGTTGTTTGTAATGTTTCCTCTGTATACCAAGGTGCTACAAACGCAACTGTTTCTCCCCATCCTGTTACACCTGACGCATCTTTTGCCTCTATCAATAACAGCTCCTTTTCAGCAACTGTACCAAAACTCGTTGTAAATGGTGCTTTCATTGGCATCTTTAAGTGCCGTAATGTGATTTCTTCTAATTTCACAATCGTCAACTCCTCGCTCCCATTATAAAGCTAATAAGGAACGTCTGACTAATAGATAGCTATGAACATATTCAGGGTGCTTTTTCATGCGTACAATGGCATAATTTTGTTTAAATAAGGTTGTTAAAATTGTTCGTACTTTATAGCGCCAATCCTCTGCAAGCTTAGGGCTTTCAACTTTCATTTTTTGCAAATATTGAGGGATTGACAATAAATAGGCATCCTTATAAAAGGATTGTTGAAGCTGAAATGCATTATCAACATCAAGTACAGGCAAGCCATCAACGGTTAATGACCATGGTACAATTTCTTGTGCAATTTCCTCTAGCTCATCCAAGCTATCCGTCATTTGTTTGCGCTCAATCCACCATTCAACAACGAGTCTATCTGAAGGCAGTCCTTCATTAAAATCATCCTGCAATGCGCCATAATAATCCATTTCATATTGATAACTAACCGTATTAAGCTTGAAAAATGCTAGATTTGCTAAACGTGCTTCTAGTGGCTCAATTAACCAACGAATTAACTGAAAACCGTGTTCTTTTGCATATTCTTGTTGTGCGTGCTTCAATAGCTCACCTACACCTTGTTCACGATATGCTTTCTCCACACCAATCATGTGTGAATGTAAATACATTTCTCCATCTTGGTAGCCAACAAAGCAATAGTTAAAGCCGATTAGCTTTTCTTCTAAATAAGCGCCAAGCACCAAGCCGCCATTTTGTACCGCAGCTAATAATTGGTGGGAGGGAATAGCCTGTGTTCCCCAAATTTCAGCATTTAACTTTTGTGCTTCTGCAATCTCTACAGGTGTCATGATTTTATGAATACGCACTTTTTCTAACATTATGCCGACGCCTCCTTCGCATGTCCTGCCTCTAATGCTAACAGCACAGCCTTCGTTAAAATTTCAACTCCTGTAACAAGCCTAGCCTGCTTAAATCTCATTTTTGGATGATGCAACCCTGGCGTTAACCCACACCCTAACCCTAGCATAGTTGTTTTTAAATGAGGACGCTTCACTGCGTAATGATGAAAGTCTTCTCCTCCCGGTGTGTGGACAGGCTTTCTCAGGTTGGATAATCCTGCCGCCTGTATAATTGCCTGCTCCATAATATATTGCGCACTTGCATCCACCTCAGCAGCTACGATATTTGCTACGGTACGTGAATCAATTTGCACCTTATGCAAAATCTTAGCGGAATCAATTACACGCTTTACGCCTTGTGCTAAATCGTCCATCACACTATTTTGCTGTGCGCGTATATCAATCGTAAATGCGGCATTCCCAGGAATAATATTTCCTGATTCGCCACCAGCTTGAAATTTTGTCATTTTAATAGATACAGGTACCATCGGGTCTGTATGGATTGTTCGTAAATCTTCAATAATGGTTGCACCGACTTCAATTGCATTGACACCAAGATGTGGTCTTGCAGCATGGGCATCCTCTCCAATAATTTCTCCTTCAATTAAGCGAGAGGCTCCGTGATATAACGCAGCACAATATGTACCATCCTCCAGCTCATGAACAGGTCTTACATGGACACCAAATAAAAAATCTAAATCATCAATAACACCCTCTTCTAAAACAGCTAATGCCCCTGTCCCCTTTTCTTCAGCAGGCTGGAAAATAACACGGATTGTCCCATTCAATAATGGCTTTTGCTCTTTTAAAAGTAATAACGTACCTATAGCCATTGTCATATGTCCATCATGTCCACAGGAATGATTTGCACGAAAAGCGCCATCCACCTCCTGCCATAATGCGTCGATATCTGTTCGTAAGCCTACCTTTGGTGTTCCATGCCCAATATCAACATAAAGCCCCGTGGAATTTTTAAAGCGTTTAGGTGAAAAACCTTCTTGTGTTAATAAATCGAATATATAATTGGTTGTTTCTATCTCCTGCCAGCTAATTTCTGGATGGTCATGTAAATGCGTAAAAATCTCCATTAACCTTGGCCTTAAACGATTCAACTCTTCTTTCATAGCTTCCAACCCCCTAAATTTTCATATTATTAAGATTATTATAACGAAAATACTAATGTTCTACATAGAAACTTATACCCGTATTCAGCAAAATAACTACTTAAAATATTATATTCATACTAAATTTTAATAGATACCCCATAATTCCAAAGCTTAAGCCACTATCAAATCACCACTTTAACACAATATAAAAAGATGTAAGCACAGTCTATACGCAGACTATGCTTACATCTTTTTTGTTAATTAATGCCCCGCATCGCTTTAGAAATAATCGGTGAAATGAGTAGTAAAATGATGCCTATCACAATGGATAGTGACCCTAAAAAGCCAAAGTAAGTAAATTCACTTACGACTTCATAGACCCTTACAAGCTGTGCATTAATAGCTTGTGCTGCTGCACTTGTTAAAAACCATAATGACATTGTCTGTGCCGCAAAAGCTTGTGGCGCCAATTTCGTTGTAGCAGATAAACCTACTGGTGATAATAATAGCTCTCCTACAACGACTAAGAAGAACGATAGCACTAACCACCATGGGCTAACTAATGTTTCCCCGCCTGATAAGTGTGCTGGAATCATCATTACAAGGAAAGACAAACCTGCAAAGAATAATGCATAGGAAAACTTACGTGGTGTTGTTGGTTGCTTATCTCCCCATTTTAACCATAGCATCGCAAATAAAGGTGCTAATGTGATAATAAATAACGGATTCAGTGATTGGAACCATGAAGATTGAAGCTGGAAGCTACCAATACTTAATTGTGTACGCTCATCTGCATAGGTTGCCAAAATCGTTGCTCCCTGCTCTTGAATAGCCCAGAACATAACCGCTGCTAAAAATAACGGAATATAGGCAAGCAGGCGTGATTTTTCATCTTTTGTTGTTTTTTTACTGCGATACATATAAATAAAGAATATAGTTGGGATTAATACACCAAGTGTTGTAATAATTACACTAAATACATTCATTGTTAATGTACCTGTTTTAATACCTACAGCACCTAGAATAATGATGAGTAAAGCTACAATCCCAAATTGTGTAAAGATTTTTTTACGCTCTTCAGGCTTTAATGGATTATTTACCTGCAGCCCTGCTAAGCCTAAATATTTTTTCTCTGTTAATTTATAAACAATTAAACCAAGTAGCATTCCAAGTGCTGCTAAGCCAAAGCCAAGGTGGAAGCTATATTTTTGCCCGATTGTTCCAACAATAAATGGTGCAACAAACGCACCCATATTAATACCCATATAAAAAATTGAAAAGCCTGCATCTCGGCGACTATCAGTTTCTGCATAAATATCCCCAACAATGCTTGAAACATTTGGTTTTAATAACCCTGTCCCTATCACGATAAATGCCATTGAAGCAAATAGCATTGTTACACCGCCTGGCAATGCCAGCAATAGGTGACCAATCATAATTAAAACGCCACCATAAAAAATTGTTTTACGTGTTCCTAAAACTCGGTCAGCAATCCAGCCACCGATAATACCAGACATATAAACAAGTGAACCATAAATTGCCATAATCGAGTTCGCTGTTCCACGATCTAAGCCTAATCCACCTTCATTTAACTCATAATACATAAAGAAAATAAGAATGGCACGCATTCCGTAATATGAGAAACGTTCCCAAAATTCTGTGAAAAATAAAGTAAAGAGCCCTTTAGGGTGTCCAACGAAGCCCTGCTGAGGGACCGATTTTACAACTTCATCTTTACTAGACATATAATACCCTCTCCTGATTTAATTTAATTATTCTGAAAAAATATTTTTCGACCTAATTTAAGAAGAAAAACTTTATTTCATCATACTAAATTCTTTTTTAAACTTTAGCAAGAGTTTTAAAAAATGTTGAAAATTTATTATTTTTCAATAAATTCTGATTGATTTTTCTAAAAAACATTAAATCCTTTGATATATCTAAGTTTTCTTATTCTTTAGTAAAGATCATATCCTTGGCATTCATTAAATTATTCTAAAATATATAAAATTCTGATTTATAACTCTTTATACAAATTTATACTATTTTTTCTACAGTATAACTATATAAATGTTCTCTAGTGCTACTATGCCCTTTTATAAAAAAAAGCATGCTATAAAGCTTTGGTACGCCTTATCCAAAATAATTTCATAACCTAAAACGAAAAAAACCAAACTATTCCACGAAACGCCCATTGAGAGTTTCGTAATAGTTTGGTTTTTTACTTGATTTAGCTCACCACATAATGCTGATATTTAGCATAGTCTGCCTGCTTTAGCTCTAGCGATAGCCATGTGCCATCCTCTTCATACGCTGTTTGATGCACAGAGGCATGCTCGTTCAAATAGGAAACAATATTGCCTTGATCATAAGGTATTAACATTTCACATGTGACATAATCGGAGAAGATATGCTGACGGATTAGTTGTAATAGCTCCTCTAAGCCTATCCCTTGCTTGGCGGAAATCCAAATATTATCACCACTTACTACAGGATACGGAACATTCGCAGCATCAGCCTTATTGTATACATAAATAGTTGGAATGGCTTCAACGCCAACTGCCTTTAATGTTTCATTTGTTACATCCATCATAAAGCCGTGCTCAGTGTTGGAAACATCGACAACATGAAGTAAAAGATCTGCATCTCGTGCCTCTTCTAATGTAGAGCGAAATGCTTTTACTAAATGGTGCGGTAATTTACTGACAAAGCCAACTGTATCTGTTAATAAAAAGGTCTTTCTATCAGGCAACTCTATTTGACGCACAGACGTTTCCAGCGTAGCAAAGAGCATATCCTTCTCAAAAACCTGTTTATGCTCCTCTTGCCCTATTGCTGCAAGTAGCTGATTCATAATCGTTGATTTCCCAGCATTTGTATAACCTACAATCGACACAATTGGCAATGCATTTTTACGGCGCTGCTTACGCTGTGTTTCTCGCTGCTCCTGAACATGCTCAAGGTCTTTTTTAATTTTTGCAATTTGATCCTCAATTTTTCGACGATCAAGCTCAAGCTTCGTTTCACCAGCACCGCGGTTTTTAAAGCCGCCTCCAGTTCCCCCACCTTGACGGCTTAGAGATGCATGCAAGCCTACTAAGCGCGGCAGCATATATTGTAGCTGTGCTAACTCCACCTGCATTTGTGCCTCACGTGTTTTCGCTCTTCGTCCAAAAATATCTAAAATTAGCATCGTGCGATCAATTACTTTTGTTACTAAATCACGCTCTAAATTACGAATTTGCGAAGGTGATAATTCATCATTAAAAATGACCAAATTGGCTTGCGCTTCCTCATAGAAATTTTTAATTTCCTCTATTTTACCTGTGCCCACATAATGAGATGGTGTAACACGCTCTAAATTTTGTGTCACAACACCAACTACTTCCACATGCAAAGCCTCTGCTAAGTTTTGCAGCTCCTCCATTGAATAATCGAAATGCTCATCATTCCGTATATTGACGCCAACTAATATGGCTTTTTCCATTAATACATCAACTTCTTTAATTTTATCCATTAGCATCCTCCCACCAAAGCCTTGGTGTCCCTACGGCAAATTTCCTTTATCTTACCATATAATATATTACTCGTATTCATAAACAATTATTATTTTTTCCCAAAAATGCGCCTCTTAAGCAAGGCGCATCAACATTGTTTATGTTCTTTCTTCTTTTAATAATTGCTCTGAGCGATTAAATTCCTCTTCAATTTCTGGATTTGGTTTATATGTCATAATACTGACAACAACTGCAACAATTAAACAAACAAGAAAGCCCGGTACAATCTCATATAATGCATCGGATAAAGCATCAACCTTACCCCAAATAAATGCTGTTATAGCACCTGTAATCATACCACCAATTGCTCCATAGTTCGTTAGCTTGCGCCAATATAAAGACAGCAAAATAATAGGACCAAATGCAGCACCAAAGCCTGCCCATGCAAAGCCAACTAAATCTAAAATTGAATTATCTGGATTCCATGCTAGGATAATGGCTATAATAGCAACGACTAATACAGCCATACGGCCAGCCAAAACATAATGTTTATCGTCTGCTGTTTTATTAAATAGAGCCTTATAAATATCCTCCACAAGCGCTGAGGACGTTACAATTAATTGTGAAGAAATGGTACTCATTACAGCGGCTAAAATTGCTGCCAGCATAATACCTGCTATAAATGGATGGAATAAAATTTGCCCCATCACAATAAATACCGTTTCAGCATCTTTTAATTCGCCAGCGTTTTGCTCGTAGTATGCGACACCTACTAAGGCTGTTCCAATCGCACCAAAAAGGCTTAACATCATCCAGCCGATTCCAATACGACGAGCCTGCTTTGTTTCCTTAACAGAGCTAATCGCCATAAAGCGTACAATAATATGTGGCTGCCCAAAATAACCTAAGCCCCATGCAATCGAAGAAATAATACCAGCGGCTGTCGCTGTAACAGGTAATAAATTTAGATGGTCAGGGTTAACAGCTTTAATGGATGTAATCGTATCTCCTAATCCCCCTGTTACAAACACACCGAATAGTGGCACACTAATAAGGGCTATAAACATAATAAGTCCTTGAATAAAATCTGTATAACTAACAGCTAAAAATCCACCAAATAATGTGTAGGCAACAACTACACCTGAAACAATTAGTAAGCCTAAATGATAGTCATAACCAAAGGAGCTATCAAAAAACTTGCCTCCTGCAACCATCCCAGATGATACATAAAATGTAAAGAACACTAAAATAATAATTCCTGAAGCAATTCGAATTAGCTTTGTCTGATCACGCAATCGACTATCCAAATAACTTGGAATAGTAATCGAATCATTTGTCACCTGTGTATACACACGCAACCTTGGTGCTACCAATAGCCAGTTTAAATAAGCGCCGATTGTTAAACCAATAGCAATCCATACCTCTACAAGACCTGATAAAAAAATCGCCCCCGGTAAGCCCATTAGGAGCCATCCTGACATATCAGCTGCCCCTGCACTTAATGCTGTTACCGCTGGTCCTAAAGAACGCCCGCCCAGCATATAGTCTGTTAAATTAGATGTTTTCGCAAATGCATACCAACCAATTGCCAGCATAGCGACCATATAAATAATAATGGCTAATAATTGATACATATTATCTGACATATGCTTCCCTCCTTGATATATGTTTAGTATCACCTATTCTTACTATAATAAAGGTACCGTAAATAGCCAATTATCCCTGTAATTTCTTAATTATAATAATAAAAATAGCTCACTAAGCCAAAGTAGCCTTGGTCACTGAAAAAAGTATGTTAAACTAGTGCCATCTATCACACAATAAAGTAGGCGAAAAATATATGACATTTGAGGAAATGAAAGCTCAGCTTATTGAGCAAATCTTACAGCAGCAGCTTGTTACTGCAACAATTAGTCAACCGCGCATGAAATCTAATGACATCAAACGAATTAAATTAAAGCCATTAATGCTTAAAAATGCTTACCATATACAAATTGAATACCAATATGAACGGATTTTAAAACATGAAAATATCCTTTTAGCAAGCTTCCCTGCCAAGCTTGAGTCCTTCTTTGAGGACTATCGTCAAGCTCATATTGATTTTGTAGATGAAAAAGTACATGTACAATTATCCAAAAAAAATAAGGTGCTTTGGAAATCCGATAAGACTGCTTCACCAAAGCAGGTCAGCCTTACACATAATCGTAAAAAAAATTACTTACTCTCTGATGACCAGCCCTATCCTTTTTTAATTCGACTTGGTGTACAAACAGCGGAAGGAAAGGTTAAAAAGCAAAAGTACGATAAATTTAAACAGATTAATCGCTTTATTGAATTTATTGACGATGCTTTAGCTTACTTACCAAAAGATCGGCAGGTGCGAATTTTAGACTTTGGTTCAGGTAAATCTTATTTAACATTTGCTTTATACCATTATTTAAAAATTGAAAAGGGCTTAGATATTCACGTAACAGGCTTGGATTTAAAAAAAGAAGTTATTGAAGAATGCTCACAGATTGCACAGGATTTAGGCTATGACCAGCTTGAATTTCTTGTAGGGGATATTAATGATTATAACGAGGAATCTGCTGTTGATATGGTGGTAACATTACATGCCTGTGATGTTGCTACAGATATGGCCTTGGCTCGCGCTGTAAAGTGGGGTGCAAGCGTTATTTTAAGTGTTCCTTGTTGTCAGCATGAGCTAAATCGTCAGCTTCATACACCAGCTCTTGATATTATGCTACAGCACGGGCTTGTACGAGAACGTTTTGCTGCCCTTGCGACAGATGCTATTCGAGCAGAAATATTATCATTGGTTGGCTATGAGGCACAGCTACTGGAGTTTATTGATATGGAAAATACACCAAAAAATATTTTAATTCGAGCCTACCACACAGGCAAAAGGCCAAATAAACAACAGCGTGCTAGCTACGATGCCTTTGTAAAACTCCTAAATGCCACACCATTTTTAGCAAATGAACTAAGCGACTATTTACAATAGGTCTATAAAAAGGGAGCTCAAAAGTTATTTGAGCCCCTTTTCTTATAATTCTTGTCGTAAAGCTTGAATGACATCAATTTTTGTCGCCTTGCGTGCTGGGCGATAGCCAGAAATCATTGCGACCCCAATGCTAATAGCCGCTGCAATCAATACGAGCTGCCATGGAATCAGAGAAAACGTAATATTATTTGTTGCAAAGGCATCCTCTCCTGTTGCTGCCTTTAAAATTAATGGCAATGCAATATTAGCTGCAATACTAATAGCATAGGAAATAACAACCGCAATGAGCGTCCCTAAAATACCAATAAATGTACTTTCCATTAAAAATAATCGTTGGATAAGCTTTGGGCTTGCACCAATTGCCTTTAGTACACCAATTTCACGTGTGCGCTCTGTCACAGCCATTGTCATTGTATTAAAAATACCGATAGAAGCAATTAATACTGCAATTGTCCCAACAAAAATTAAACCCATTTTTAAGACAAGGAAAAATACATTCATTTGCTCTAATTGCTCTGTAACTGAATAAACACTGTAGCCTTTCTCTTTTAATGTTTCTAAAATTGGCTTTACATTTTCCAATGTATCCGCAAAAATATTAAATTCCGAATAAAACAGCTCATCCTCTGGAAGTGCTAAGCTTTGTGCTAATGCTGCCTTCTGTGCCTTATCCATATGAATAGAGCTATCAATCATCCAATCATAAGAAGGCTTCTCCATAATACCAACAATTGTATAGGTCATTTTTTCCGTTTCATTATTTGGATCATCATGAGTTGCTAAGGACAAGTCAATCTTTTGACCAATGAGTGATTCCTTATAGCCCTCGTCTCTTCCATCATAATAAGTACCTTCAGCTTCAGCCTTTTTACTTTTCTCAGCCATTATATTGCGATCCTCTTCATTTAATAATGTTTGAGCAAAATGATAGCCTACAATAATTTCATTGGGCTTTGATGGATATGTGCCTTCAGCTAGTTTATCATTGACCTGCTTAAAATCCTGCATATTCGTTAGTGTGACATTAGAAGTTGTATCACGGTCTTCAAAAAATGAATGTGCCATAGCATTGATATTGATTGTTTCAAGCACTGTTTCCACATGGTCTATTTTTTTAATTTCTTGTATTTGATCGTCTGTTAGTTGTGTAGTATCACCGTACACTTGAATTTTTGTTACGGTTTCATTTGAAAGAATTTCATTGCGTAATGATTCCTGTAAGCCAAAGCCAACTGATGCTAAAACAATTAAAAAGGCACAGCCCATTGTTGCAGCTAATATCGTCATAAAAACACGTAATTTATTTTTCTTAATATGTTGCGTCACAAAATCTAATTGATCCTTAAATAACATAATTAAGCCTCCTCCTTTACAAGTTCCCCATCATACATACGGAAGCGGCTATGTGCAATTGTCGCAACCTCTTCATCATGGGTAATAATAATGAAAGTTAGCCCTAATTCTCGATTTAAGCTTTGAATAAGCAGCAAAATATCTTGCTCTGTTTCAGAATCCAGACTTCCTGTTGGCTCATCTGCCAGCAGTATTGGCGGATTTGTAATAAGGGCACGCGCAATACTTACTCGTTGCTGCTGACCTCCTGATAGCTCATTTGGATAATGGTCTGCAACCTCTGTTAAGCCAACCTTGTCCATTAATTTCTTAACCTTTTCTTTCCGTATAGCTTTGCGTAAGCCTTGTAATTTTAATGGAAGCTCGATATTTTCAAAAGCCGTTAAGCCCGGCATCAATTGAAAGTTTTGAAAAATAAAGCCAAATTGGCGTAAGCGAAACGCAGCACTTTCTGTTTCATTAAGATAGGCCGTTTCTTTCCCATTTACTTTAATTGACCCTTGCTCAGCCTTCATAAAGCCAGCTAAAGTTTGTAATAACGTAGATTTCCCAGAGCCGCTTTTCCCTACAATGGCTACAATTTCTCCTTTTTGAACCTCAAAGTTTACACCCTTTAATACAGGAACTTGTTTTTCCTTGCCTTTTTTACCAATTAAAAATGTATGTTGTAAGTTTTCAACTTGAATCATTTGTCAATAACCGCTCCTTTCTTATTTCATTTTCCATTGTAGAAAATAAATCTTAATAAAGAAGGAGGATAAAAATGAAGATATTCTTAAGAATAGTAAGGACATTTTCCTTTACATTATCTCTACGATTCTACATACAATATCTGTAGCTACAATGCTTATCATCGTTATTTTGTGAACAAGTTATATTACAGAAATGTAAATTTTCATGTCGAATATAAAATTTTTATGTAGAAATCCTAAAGTTTTTGTTATGATAGTAAAGTTTAGAAGCTGATTAACTTTTTATATCCAGGAGGATTCGATTTACATGCTTAACTCAAAAAAACAAGACCCTTTCTTTATTGCGCTGCATAAAATTGCTGAAAATATGAGAGAGGCTGTACATTACGCAAATGATTTTCGTATTAACAGTGTAGCTGACCTAAAAGAGATTAGCATTACAATGAAAAATTACGAAACTGCTGGCGATAAGCTTATTCATGAACTAATCGTAATGCTCAATAAGTCGTTTATGACACCGATTGAGCGTGAGGATATTTTAGAGTTTGCCATTCGTATGGATGACGTGCTAGACGGTACAGAGCATTGTATTGCACACTTTGAAATGTTTTCACTGACAGAAATTGATGAAGCTATGCGTATTTTCTTAGGCTATATTTCTAAAAGTGCTGATGAAATCGTGAAGGCAACAGAGGAGTTAAAGAAGAAAAATTTAGTTGGCATGCGTCCACACGCAATTCTTATTAAAGACTATGAACGTGAATGTGACGAAGTACAACGTTCATCCATTAAACAATTGTTTTTAAATGAAAAAGACCCAATTCGCATTATTAAATTTAAAGATATATACGAACAACTTGAAGATATCGCTGACTATTGTCAAAACGTAGCAAATACGATGGAAACAATTATCATGCGTAACGCATAATTAGGAGATGGGCATTTTACAATGAATACAATTATTATACTAACCGTATTGGTCGTCATCTTTGCCCTAACATTTGACTTTATCAATGGTTTTCATGATACAGCAAATGCTATCGCAACTTCGGTTTCCACAAGAGCACTGCCACCTCGTGTTGCAATCATGATGGCAGCAGTTATGAACTTTATTGGTGCAATTACCTTTGTAGGTGTTGCCAAAGCTCTTACAAAAGACATTGTAGACCCGTTTTCTTTAAATGCCTTTGAAGGAGATACAACAGGCTCGGTTGTTATATTAGCTGCATTGATTTCAGCTATTATTTGGAATTTATTAACATGGTACTTTGGTATTCCATCTAGTTCTTCACATACATTGATTGGTTCGATTGCTGGTGCTGCTATTGCATCTGCTGGCTTCAATGTTTTAAACTATGGCGGCTTTACTAAAATTATTTTGGCATTAGTTCTATCGCCAATACTTGCTATTTGTGCTGGCTTTATTATGATGACACTGTTTAAATTATGGTTTAAAAACTTAAATTTGTATCGTACAAATAAAGGCTTCCGTACATTACAAATCTTTACAGCAGCCATTCAATCATTTACACATGGCACAAATGATGCCCAAAAAGCAATGGGTATTATGACGATGGCATTAATTGCTGGCGGCTTGCATACAGGAGATGAAATTCCTTTCTGGGTACGAGCAGCAGCAGCTACAGCAATGGGGCTAGGAACCTCAATAGGTGGCTACAAAATTATTAAAACAGTGGGCGGCAAAATTATGAAAATCCGCCCTGTTAATGGTGTTGCGGCAGATTTAGCATCCGCAACTGTAATTTTTGGCGCTACATTGATTCATTTACCAGTATCAACAACACATGTTATTTCCTCATCTATTATGGGTGTTGGCTCTGCACAGCGTGTACGTGGTGTCAACTGGGGTATGGCTCGAAAGATTGTTACAACTTGGGTTATTACAATGCCAATTTCAGCCGTTATGGCATCCATTATTTATTTCTTATTATCATTATTCTTCTAACAATAAGACTCCTGTCCAGAAAACGGACGGGAGTCTTTACTTTGTCACACGACAAAATATGACACATCCATTACACTAATTGAAAAGGAGGATGTTGATACAACTATGAAAACTTTTTCAGCTTTTATCACAGCACATGCTAAAGCAATTGTAGTAATCTGGCTTATTATTTTTCTAGCAATGGCTTTTTTTGCTTTACAACTGCCATCTAAACTTCAAGGCGATGGTTTTTTTGTTGAAGCCGATCATACATATGTGACAAATAAGCTAGCAGAAACCTTTGATTTGCCTTCAGATACGATTTTGATTGTCTTTGATCCAGCAGAAGATCAAAAAATAGAGCACACCTTAAAGAAACTCGACAATATAGAAGAAATTCATTCCATCCAGTCACCTTTAGAAGATGCTTCATTGCGTAAAGATGGTATTGCCTATGCAATGGTTCATTTAAAAAATGATAGTGATAACCTTCCTGATATTGTGAAGGAGTTTCGTTCATCTATTGAAGAAGATGGTGTTCATATTACAGGAGGGCCTGTTATTTCTGCCGATATTAATACAGCTAGCCAAAAGGATTTAGCCTCAGCTGAAGCGATTGGGCTACCAATTGCCATTATCGTGCTATTACTAGCTTTCGGTACTGTTATTGCCTCTATTTTACCTATTGTTATTGGCATTGTTACAGTTGTTACTGCCTTTGGTATAATGACATTGCTTAGCGGCAGTATGAATCTATCCATTTTTGTCTTAAATATTGTCCCAATGCTTGGGCTTGCATTAAGCATTGATTTTGCGTTGCTGTTTATCAATCGTTACAGAGAGGAGCGCACGCATACCTCTGTTGTACAAGCCATTGAAATTGCTGTACAGACAGCAGGACGCTCCATTATTTTCTCTGCTGTCTGTGTCATGATTGGGCTTGGTGCGATGATTGTTATTGATGTAGAGATTTTCCATAATATTGCCCTAGGAGGCACAATTGTTGTTTTATTAGCTGTGCTTTCTGGCTTAACACTACTGCCTGCCACAATGATGCTGTTAGGCGACCGCCTGAATAAATGGCGTTTACTACGTGTAAAGCCAGGTGGTGCTAATCGTTGGCGTGGCTTTGCAGGCTTTGTGATGAAGCATCCTGTAGCAATTGTCATTGCAGCCATGCTATTACTTGGTGTTGGCATGCTTCCGTTAAAGGATATTCAACTAACGATCCCACAGGTTGATTCTTTGCCAACTAAATATGATGCACGTGCTGCCTATGATCAATTAGATAAAACATTCGGACTTGGTGACTCCTCTACGCTTTATTTATTAGCTGAGCGTAAAGAAGGCTGGCAGGATGATGAAGCAAGGCAGCTTATTTATGATATCCAAGAAAAACTCTTAAAGGACCCACTTGTCAATGATGTGTCCACCATCTATACGGTCGCCCAGCTTCAAACGCCTGAGGAACTAACTGCAGCATTAGCGACTCCGCAGGCTGCGGCACACTTACAACCGATTATAGATACATTTTCACAGGACATGCAGCTATTTATACCAATTACCATTGATGCAGCAGGCTCCTCCACTACCGCTCAAGATTTTGCTCGCACATGGATGGATAAGGATTTAGGTGTGGAGTTTGCGCTTGGCGGACCAGCTAAATTTAATCAGGAGATATTTGATGAAATTGCCAATAAAATCGTGCTAGCATTAGCCATTATTATCGTATCAACATTCTTTATTTTAATGCTGGCATTCCGTTCTATTTTAATTCCGCTTAAGGCAATCATTATGAACATAATTGGGTTATCCTCTGCCTTCGGAATACTTGTTTATATTTTCCAATATGGACATTTTGGTATTGAGGCAGGTTCAATTGTCTTAATTATTCCGGTAATTGTTTTCTGTCTTGTATTTGGTTTAAGTATGGATTACGAGGTCTTTTTAATTTCTCGTATTCAGGAGGAATATTTAAAGGGTGCTGATAATACACGTGCTACTGTAGATGGATTAACTTCCACAAGCCGTATTATTACATCCGCAGCACTAATTATGATTGTTATTACAGGGGCATTTGCTTTTACAGATGTAATGCCTGTAAAGCAAATTGGCGTTGGTATAGCTATTGCTGTTGCAATTGATGCAACAATTATTCGTCTTATGCTTGTCCCTAGCCTCATGAAGCTCTTTGGCGATTGGAACTGGTGGCTACCTTTTGCAAAGAAAAATAAATGATAGCAAACATATTGACTAAATAGCCTTTACTTTACAGAGAAAGCCTATGAATCTATTGCGAGGAATACCTTCAACTGAAATAATACAAATAAACTCCGCTTCCCTTTGAGAGGAAGCGGAGCTGTTAATTATGCATAAATGCTGTTATACCATTCTTTTGCAGCTTGTACTTCAGGCATTGTTAGCTGATGACCGAAATTGAACCACCTCGTTGTCACAACTGCACCCGCTGACGTTAATAATACTTCTAAATCCTCCGACTCTTGTGCTGTACACATTGGATCGTTTGTACCTGCACCAATAAAAACAGGCGTAGTAGGGAGCTTAGGCAAGTCAATACCACGTCTTGGCACCATTGGATGATGTAAAATTGCCCCCGCTAGTGCATCTGCATAATGGAATAATAGGCTTGCTGCAATATTTGCACCATTTGAGTAGCCTATTGCCACAATTCGATGACGGTCAAAGCCATATTGCTGCGCTGCCTCATCTAAAAACTCATTCAGTTCTTTTGTACGGAAGATTAAATCCTCAATATCAAAAACACCTTCTGCTAATCGACGGAAAAATCTTGGCATACCATGTTCAAGTACATTTCCTCGAACGCTTAACATATTCGCTGTATGATCTATTTCCTGTGCAAGGCCTACTAAACTTTCTTCATTACCACCTGTGCCATGTAACAACAATAAAGTTGGTTTTGTTTCATCTGTACCTTTTTTAAAAATATGTTGCACAAACAGCCCACCTTCCAATTATCTTGAATTCGAGATAATTGTACCTTGTGGCAAAATTAAATTCAAGCTCTTTGACTTATTAATTTCTCGGTTTTCATGATTCGGCTGCTCTTCATGTTTATCATAAAAGTTTTTAATTGTAAAAACGGAAAATAAGCATGCCGCAATAACAATAGCAATAACAATAATGACTAGTTTCTTTCCATTCATTTTATAACGATCCCCCGCATTGTTTATTTCTTCGTACGAAAGCCTTCTTCTAGTAAATATTCCTTTGCCGCATCATATGTACCAAATGCTTCTTCGAGATTATCACCATGATAAATATTCCAAGAGCGTTGCTCAAAGGCTAGCTGTAATTGTACACCATGTCGGTTATGCCAAGTTTCTACAATCAGCTCCTGCTCCTCTTCCGCCTCCGATAAATAGCTAATAGCATCCTCAATAATTTCAAGGAGCTGTTGCTCACTATAATCACGAATATTCACTAAGCCTTTATCGTTTGCTTCATGCTCATAGCGCAATAAATCGCCAACAAAAACAAAGCCGTTGCCATTTGGGTGCAATTTTTCAACCACGATCGTTTTTTCATAGAGGCTGTCCATATAGTGATAATTTAAACGCTTTAATGAAATTTCTTTTTTGGTTAGTTCAGAAAACGATTCAATAATCGCTTGCTTCTGTTCAAATGTTAGCATAGTACAAATGCTCCTTTTCTCTTTTATAAATTGGACTGCTTTAATTATCTCAGTAGTCATTTCTGATATTTTCTACAACCTACCTTACAGTATAACTTATTTTTTCTACTATCACGTTTAGAAATTGTGTTAGCAGATGTCAAATAAATAGGATAAGCCAGCATTGTAGCTTATCCCCTTTATCTTGGTTTGGCAAATTCCTTTTGTATCGAAAGCGAAGGGACAAATCCCTTTTGCGCGAAAGCAAAGCGACAGCAGCAGATATTTTTGCGCGAAAGCAAAGCAACAGCAGCAGATATAGAAGACCCCTTCCTCTGCTAAGCTAGTATATCCATCATCGTTTAGTGTTAAGCAAATGTGCTTTCCTGAGCAAATTTTATAACTTGTGCAACATAGAGCTCTCGATACGGAACAAACTGTGCTGTACTAACAGGTCTAACAATTTTCACACGTTGACCATCAGGAAAATATTCATAGCCTTCAATATTTAATGTTGTTGTTTCACCTAAAAAGAATGTCTTTGCCTCATCAAGCTTTGCTCTTACAACACCTGATACTTCCTCATACTGTAATGCAAAGGCATCCCAATCATGTTTAAAATGATAGAGATACACATGACAAAATTCATTATCAATCATATTTTCAGAAACAATGCTACAAGAGGTCATGCCCATTTTAACGACTTCATGTACAGCTATATCAAGCCCCAATTCTTCTTTTACTTCACGAATACCTGACTCCACTGTTTCGGTTGCAAGAAGATGACCTGCTGCTGTAATATCAAGTAGCCCTGGATAATCCTTTTTCTGTAAGCTTCGTATTTGAAAATAAATATACTCCTTATTAACAAGCCAGCAATGAAATGTTTCATGCCATAGTCCTTTCGCATGTACCTCTGCTCTTGTAGCTGTGCCTATTTGCTTGTGCTGCTCATTAAACACCTTTACAATTTCTTGTTCCATTTTCTATACTCCTATACTGACTTCGTCGCTTTGGTCTTAATCGCTTTACGTTGATCGTAAAGATTAGATGCAATCACCTTTAACACTGCATAAAATGGCACAGCAATAATAATTCCAACAAAGCCAGCAATATTACCCGCTGCTAAAATAATTGTAATAACTGTTAGTGGATGAATATCAAGAGATTTCCCCATCACATTAGGAGTAATAAAGTTGCTATCTATTTGCTGGGCAACAAGCGTTACAACAGATACCCAAATGACTAAAACAGGGTCTTGAATTATCGCTACAATAAGCGCTGGTGTAAATGCTATCCACGGTCCAATGAACGGAATCATATTCATTAAAAAGGCAAAGAGTACCAATAATAATGAATATTCTAAGCCGATAATCAAATAGCCTACATACATAATAAGCGCTAATAAAAAGCTAATTTGTAGCTGACCTTGAATATAGCTACGCAATACATCGTCAATTTCGCTTAATGTCTTCTTTACCCATGCCTGACGCTCGCCACTAAAGTATTTATAGATAGATGGCGCAAATTTTTCATGATCCTTTAGCATAAAAATAAAGAAAAATGGAATTAAAATAGCGAGCAATGATACAGACACAACGGATTGTAAAAAGGCAACAAGCCCTTTACTCACAGCAATCGCTATATCCTGTATAGAGTTTGCTATATTGTCAATCATATCGTTTAATTGCGGCGGGAGATTATCCTTATTTTGTAGCATATCTGTTATACTTTGAATGCCTGAACTAACACTCGCACTAATCATAGGGGCATTTTTCACGAGCTTATTAACCTGATCTGCTATTGGATTACCAATAATCCAGCCAAAGCTACCAACAATCGCAACTAACCCCACGATAATTGTTAAAATACTTGCCCATCTTGGCCATTTTCGCTTTTCTAAAAACCTTTGAATAGGCTCAGTTACATAATACAAAACACCACCAAGTAGTAACGGCACAAAAATTGCTTTTAAGATAATACCAAGTGGCGAAAAAATCCAATGAATCTCTATAAAATATTTAATAATTAATAGTGTAAGTAATATCCCTACACCAACCTGAAACCAAACCTTCCTCGTCACTTCTATTCACTTCCTTTTATCACAGTTACTGAAAATACTACTGATATATATCTTGTTTCGCAAGTATCCTAGTATATATTATGAAAATAAAGTAAGGAACTAAAAAAATTCGCCCACTTCCATAATTTTTATCATGGAAGCATTGCGAATTTTTTCATACATTATAATGATAAATCGTCTACTGAATTTAAGTATGCCTCAATTTCACCAATAACCGATTCAACACAGCCATCCTCAAATGGCGAAATTAAACCTGCCTCTTTCACAAGCTTTGTAAACGACATAGAGCCACCTAAACGGCATAGATGAATATAATCTTTCCAAGCAGCATCAAATTCTTCACGTGAACGTTTCCAAAACTGGAAGGCACAAATTTGTGCTAATGTGTAATCAATATAATAGAACGGGCTTGCATAAATATGAGCTTGACGTTGCCAAATGCCCCCAGCCTCTAAATAGCTATTATGATCGTAGTCGCGATGTGGTAAATATGTTTCCTCAATCTTTTTCCATGCTGCCTTACGTTCAGCCGGTGTCATTGTTGGATTTTCATAAATAACATGCTGGAATTCATCAACGGCAACACCATATGGTAAAAACAATAAGCTACTGCTTAAATGGGTAAATTTATATTTTTCTGTATCCTCTTTAAAGAATAGTTCCATCCATGGCCATGTGAAAAATTCCATACTCATTGAATGAATTTCACAAGATTCATAAGTCGGCCATAAATATTCAGGAATGCCGATATTGCGGCTTGAATAGATTTGGAATGCATGTCCAGCCTCATGTGTTAATACATCAATATCGCCTGACGTACCATTAAAATTCGAGAAAATAAACGGAGAATGATAGTTTTCAATAAATGTACAATAACCACCACTTTCTTTACCTTTCTTCGCCACTAAATCCATTAATTCATGGTCTATCATAAAGTTAAAGAACTCCCCTGTTTCAGGTGATAGCTCCTCATACATTTTTTTACCGTTTGCTACAATCCACTCTGCATTACCTTTTGGCGTCGCATTACCTGATAAAAAGTTAAATGCCTCATCATAAAACTTAAAATCTTCAATACCAATACGCTTTGCCTGACGCTGATATAGCTTAGTCGCTACAGGAACAATTAAATCGCGCACTTGATCACGGAATTTTTTCACCATCTCCGCATTATAATCAATGCGATTCATACGAATATAGCCTAATTCCACATAATTGTTATAGCCTAGTTTTACAGCAATTTCATGGCGTACCTTGACAAGCTCATCATATAAACGGTCAAATTCTTCCTCATGCTCAGCAAAGAAGCCAAAACGTGCCTCTGTTGCTGCTTTACGTGTTGCTCGATCAGTGGACTCTGCAAAGGGACCAAGCTGTGCCAATGTTAACGTTTCACCATTAAATTCGATTTGTGCGGAAGCAACAAGCTTATTATATTCAGAAACAAGCTTGTTCTCCTTTTGCATTAAATCAATAACTTCTGGGGAGAAGCCTTTAATTTGATAGGTTGCTAAATCGAATAGCTGCTGTCCCCATTTTTCTTCGAGCTGCTCACGGAATGGTGAGGTAATTAGTGCTTTATAATATTCTGTTGTTACCTCTTCAAGCTGTGGACCAACCTCATCAAAGTAATCACGTTCCACTTGATAAAATTCATCATTTGTATCAATGGAAGCGCGAATATAGCATAAATTAGCCATTGTTGCAAAATCATTGCTAATCGCATTTAAGCTTGCAATAATATTATTCTGCTCGTCCATCGTTTGTGCCTGTTTAAATTCTTCAATTAATGCTAATTGCTGTTCCTTCATTTCTTCAACATTTGGACGGCTGTATTCATAGTCTTTAAATGTTTTCATAAAGTCCCTTCTTTCTTGTTAATTAACCTGTAATATTTCTATTATATGCCAAAATTTTATCATTTATCAATTATACCTCTGCACAAAACATTTAATATCCTACAATATATGTTTTTAATAAAGCAGCCCTTTCCCTTATCCTTAGCTTAGCTTCTACTGATTTCGGTGTTTTAGCTGCGAGAACATCTCCTTCAAAGCCTAAAGACTCGGCTAGATATTTTGCACGTTTAAGATGGAAGTCATTCGACACAATCGTAATTTTCTTTGTGTCTTTTGGTAGTAATTCCTTGGAAAACTTTAAATTTTCATAGGTGGATGTAGATTTATCCTCCACAATTATTCTAGCTGCATCAATACCATTTCGTTCAAGATATTCCTGCATAATAGATGCCTCTGTACGATCTTCATCTGGCCCTTGCCCTCCTGAAACAACTACCTTTACATGTGGATAGCTCGTTAAATATGGAACTGCCGCCTCTAAACGACTTTTTAATGACAGTGAGGGCACACCACCAGGTTTTACTTTAGCTCCTAATATAATCATATAGTCAGCCGAACCATCTGCATTTGATTCAGCATTTCGCTCAATTTCTTCTCCCAGCCAAATATAGAGTATTGTTCCTGCCCCTGCTAGCAGAATACTCACACCTATTATCCATCTTTTCACAAACTACCCCTCCTTTACCTTTTACTAACGTTTGACAGAAAAAAAGGATGCTTGTACTAAAGCATCCCCATAGTGTCGAAACAAAACTGTCTATGCAATTCTTATCAATATCGTAAGGAGTAGATTTCTATTTCTGACTACTCGCTCGCAATTGTAACAGCAACAACATCCTTAATCTACCATAATACATCTTTTATAATTATATAAGGCTACCTTAGTACAAAACGCTTAATAGATTCTTGAAGCGCTGTTATTTCATCTGTTAAATCATTGGAAGATTCACTAACAAGCTGAATTGCTCGTTGCTGTTCATCTACAGATGCTGTTACTTCCTCAGAGGCTGCAGCATTTTTCTCACTAATCGTTGCAATACTTTCAATCGATTGGAGAATATGATTTTTAGAGCTATTCAAATGTTCAACACCATTTGTCATCTCTCCAATAATAGAAATAATCTTTTCCACTGCCAGCTTAATTTCCTTAAAGGACAACTCTGTAACCTCCACAGAATCATTTTGCTGACGTACAATAGTATGGGTTTTTTGCATTTCATCATTTACTAAGTTTGTTTCTCTTTCAATACCCTTTAATGTAGTGTGAACTAGCTCTGTTGCAGCTGATGTTTGGTCAGCAAGCTTCCTTACCTCCTCTGCTACAACCGCAAACCCTTTACCATGCTCGCCAGCTCGTGCTGCCTCAATGGATGCATTTAATGCAAGCAGATTTGTTTGATCAGAGATTTCCGTAATTGTGCCAACAATGCCTTCTATCTCTCGCACTTTAACAATTAAACTACTAAATACTGATTGAATGCTGTGAATAAGCGTTGAAGATTCCTGTGATTTCTCTTTTAAGCTATCTATATTCATAAGCCCATCTTCATTTGACTTTTGCATATGCTGCGAGGCATCAAGCATTAATTCATTTTTATCATGCAATAATTCAATTTGCTGAGCAAAATCAGTAGCTGTTCGGTTTGTATCTTCTGCATCAGATGCTTGCTTTACTGCACCCTTTGATACTTCATTGATTGCTTTAACAATTTCATCGCCATAGGCATTTGTTTCTTCTGCAACTGCAGTTAAGTTTGCTGATGTAGATTGTATTTCTACAATGGCTTCCTCTACATCTGAAATGAGTGTTTTCAGTTGATTGACCATCTCGTTAAAGCCATCATTTAACTGTCCAATTTCATCGGAACGCTGTAAATGCTCAATTTCCACAGTTAAATTTCCCTTCGCTACTTCACGGACACGTTTTGATAGCTTTAGAACTGGTAATGCCAAATGTCTTGACACTAAAATAACAATAATAGTGCCTATAATAATAGCCCCTACTAATGTCATACCAATAACAAGCAACAAGGAGTTCGCTTCTTCATTAAAGTCTTGCATATACGTGCCTGATGCAACAATCCATCCCCAGTGCGGGTCTTTCATAGAATAAATAATTTTATCTGCTAGCACCTCCTGCCCAGGCAGCTCAAATTCATATTCTGTAAAGCCGCCACCATCAAGTGCCTTTTCCGTTACCTCTCGAATAAAATAGTTACCACTACTATCTTTGTCCTCCCAAAGATTATCCCCTTCACGCGTTGGATGTGTTGTTAATGTCCCCTTATCATCTAACACATAAATATAGCCATACTCGCCTAAATCACCAGGATAATTAATAGGTCGCTTGCCCTCGCTATCTTTAGGGCCAAGAAACGCCTCACGTACTCTCTCCTGCGCCTCCTCTAAAGATATATCGCCCCTTTCAACACCTTCGTTTGCTAGCTCAATTAATTGCACAGCAGATTCAACACTATTACGAATAACCTGCTGCCCAATTTCCTCCATTCCGTTTTTCGCTTTCCCATAACTCACTAAACCAATTATTAAACTCGGTATAATCAATAATGCTAATGAAATAATAATTAGTTTCCCCTGAATTGAACGTAAAAACTTCATATATGTACCTCCCCCTATTTTCTGCGTTCAACAATATATTAATTTCTATTATGTTATGGTTTGAAAGTTTTCTCAATGGGTAAAGCACAAATTATTTTCTTTATTCCCTTAATATGGCTTATTTTCATATATAATGATTCATTACTTTAGTAGTAAATATTACCTTATAAAAGCTTGTTTTTTATAAAAAAAACTATTTCTCCATAAAGTTATCCCTTATAGAGAAATAGTTTTATAATTATGATAATTTGAATGTATTAATTGCTTCAATTACTTCTTTTGATGTTTGATCTAAAATAGCCACCACCTCATTTAATTCAGAAACCATTGTTACTTGTAAATCTGAGGCTGCCGCCACCTCTTTCGTGCCTTGTGCACTTCGCTGTGCAATATTGCTCATCTGCTCCACAGTGGCTAATACTTCTTCAGAGCCAGCTGACATTTCTTCAATTACCGCTGAGTCATCTTGAATTTTATTATTTACCTCAACAACAGATTGCAAGATTTGCTCTAAGCTTTCACCAATATGCTGTACTGCTTCAGTGCCTGCTTGTACATCCTTTGTACTACTAGACATCTCCTGCAATGCCCGTGCTGTAATATTTTTAAAGCTTGCTAACTGCATGTATATCTTATCAGCAGACTCCTTTGACATTTCTGCAAGTTTACGTACCTCGTCTGCTACTACTGCAAAGCCCTTACCTGCTTCCCCAGCCCTTGCTGCTTCAATGGCTGCGTTTAATGCCAATAAATTTGTTTGCTCAGCAATACTTGTAATAATTGTTACCATCTCTTCAATTGAACGGAATTTTTCACCCATTTCCTCTACATGATTAGCCGTTCGGAACACGGAAGACTCTACGCTTTGAATTTGCGATACAACATCTTGGGAATGATTAACGCTTGTTTCCACTAAATCCGTCATCATTGAGGATGATTCTGCAATTTCAGACGTTGTATCTGCTAAACGTTGAATACCGATCGACATTTCATTCATCGTTAATACAACCTCTTGATTGTTGTGCTGCTGCTGCTCACTACCAGCAGCGATTTCCACCATACGGTCTGCAATTTGACTGTTAGAAGCTTCTACATTTTGTGTTGTTGTATCTATTTTATGAATAACATTTTGTAGAGCGACTGTTCTTTGCTGAATTGTTTGGAATGTTGCTTTTAATTTTTCCAATGATTCCTTAAAAGCTTTTGCAAAAACAGTAATTTCATTGTTGCCCTTCAATTGGATATTGTCGACTTCATTTGTTGCCTTTACAATATCTCCTTGTGCAAAGCTTTCAGCTACCGCTCCTAAAGTTGCCAATGGCTTTAACGCTCGGTTTATGTAGCTATACATAATAAACATTACAATACCGATTAAAACTAATATGACTACAATTAATGTAGGCAAAATCGAAGCTAGCACATCACTAGCCACACTACTTACCTCTGTCGCTTCTATATCTACTCCTACAAAGGCAACAACATGACCAGACTCATCCTTTAATGGCACGGTACCTGATATATAATCACCAAAATCACTATGTAAAATTTCACTATAATAACTACCATCATCGATTACTTTTGCAATATCTTTATACGATGTAGAGGATGATTCATCACCTATAGCTCCTGAATTTTCTATATCATCTGCAGGCATACCATCTACTAAAAACCGAACTTTTTGATCATCTCCCGGCACTGCGAAAGTATAAGCATAGAGTACACCGTTCATTTCACGTAATTCATTAAGCTCTTCTCGTAGCTGCCAGTATAATTCCGATTCTATTGGTTCTTCAGAAAGCATAGCATAATCATCTGCATCTAAATATTTTGCAATATTCTCAGCAACTACAACTGCCTGTATACCCATTGTTTTATTCACGGACGACTTTGCTGTATAAACTGTCATTATAATAAAAAAGGCTAATAAAGCGACTAGCATTAATAATGACATTAATACGATTTTATTGCTTAATTTACTTGTCCTCATACTTTCCTCCTCTAGCATATTAATATTTTACAATTCTCTATTGTACTACTTTTCAGGTAATTCGACAAAAAACTATGACTATAGTGTTAATATAGATTGTAAAAAACGCCTTACTGTCCTTTTATCATACACGTTCTAACGAAAAACCAGTAGCCAAATGATAGCTACTGGTTTTCGTTCTTTATTTATTCACCTAAATCAGCATTATGGAAAACGTTTTGTACATCCTCTAAATCTTCTAATGCATCAATTAATTTTTCAAATTTGGCTACATCATCACCTGTTAATGTTACCTCTGTTTGTGGTAGCATTGACAACTCTGCTACTGTAAATTCTTCAACACCCGCAGCCTTTAATGCTTCTTGTGTCGCAAAGAATTGGTCAGGCTCTGCATAAATAATAACTGTTTCCTCTTCTTCTAAAATATCACGAGCATCAATATCTGCTTCCATAAGAATCTCTAGAACTTCATCAGCCGTTTTACCTTCTAAGCCAATAACAGCCGTTGAGTCGAACATATACGCTACAGAGCCACTTACACCCATATTGCCGTTATTTTTACCAAATGCTGCACGAACATCAGATGCTGTACGATTCACATTGTTTGTTAGGGCATCCACAATAATCATTGTACCTGCTGGCCCAAAGCCTTCGTAGCGTAATTCATCGAAGCTTTCATCACCGCCTCCTTTAGCTTTATCAATTGCCTTTTCTATAATATGTTTAGGGACACTGTATGTTTTTGCACGCTCAAGCACTACTTTCAGTGCACGGTTTGACTCTGGATCTGGTTCGCCTGATTTAGCTGCCACATAAATTTCACGCCCAAATTTGGCATAAATACGGCTTGTGCTTTGATCTTTAGACGCTTTCTTTTCTTTAATATTATTCCACTTACGACCCATTGTTTCCACTCTCTTTCAAAGAATAAATTTATCAAAATTACAGATATGCAATTGCATATCTGTAAATGGTAATTAAATACTTATCGTATCTTTACTCTGCAAATAATAACACAATGATGCCTGTAAAGCTAGATAGAGCGATGCTTAAGGCAATAAATTCTGAAAAACTAACCTAGCAGCTGTTCTTGTTTAATTTTTGCTAATAATGCCTGACAGCCCTCTAAAACTAGCTCATAGGTTTCTTGAAAATCTCCTGTGTAGTAAGGATCAGGAACGTCCTTACGATGCTCTGTTAAATCTAAAAAGCGAAAAATCTTTGGTGAATCAGGATTGCCTAGCATCGTTCGGATATTGCGAACATTGCTGTCATCCATCCCAATAATATATGTGAACTGCTCAAGATCAATTCTTTGCAATTGTCGCCCTTGCATGCCCTTTGTAGAAATACCAAATTCGCTGAGCTTATCCTGTGTTCCTTTATGAGGAGGCTCACCTATATGCCATGCACTTGTAGCAGCAGAATCCACTTCGATTTTATCC
Organism: Lysinibacillus sp. FSL K6-0232; assembly: GCF_038008325.1. NCBI lineage: Bacteria > Bacillati > Bacillota > Bacilli > Caryophanales > Bacillaceae > Lysinibacillus > Lysinibacillus sp. FSL K6-0232. The sequence continues at coordinate 3,784,912 of NZ_JBBOYW010000001.1, forward strand.
GTCAAATGCTCTTTCTCCACTAAATCACGCATCACTGCCTCTGCCATTGGCGAACGACATATATTACCCAAACATACGAAAAGTACCCGAATCATTACTATTCCTCCTATAACAAAGCACCCAAAATCACGATGATTCTGAGTGCTAGTTTTTTATTTTGCTGCAATACGCTTTTGCAATTCTTCTGTTAAAGCAACCAGTTCGTGCTCAAGGTGCTGTGTAAATTGTTCGCGACCTTCTTTACCTTTACCTGTTACATAAAACGGCTCGCCATAGATTAAATAGCCCTTCCCACGCTTTAACACATCTCCAGCATTACGTGCACCTACATAAGCTGCTGGCACAATTTGAGCCTTTGCTAGTTGTGCAATAGTAATGGCTCCTTGCTTTAAATCCGTTCCTTCTGCATTGCGTGTACCAGAGGGGAAAATCCCTACGATTTTTCCCTCCTTTAATAGCTGTGAGGGTATTTTAATAACGCTTGGACCTGGATTATCACGATCTACTGGAAAGGCGTTTAAATGCTTAACTAACCAGCCAAGACCCTTCATATCAAATAATTGCTTCTTCGCCATAAAGTGCACTTCCCTTGGATACATTGCTACCCCAAGGTTTAAAATATCAACATAGCCTGTATGTGTACAAGCAATAATAAACCCACCATCTTTCGGTAAGTTTTCTTCTCCATATACACGAGCTTTTGAGCCCATTAGTTTTAAAATTACTTTGACAATATTCGCTGCTAATTTATACACCGTTACATTCCTACCTTATTCAATAGTTACTACTATTGTAATCGAAAAGACCAGTATACTGCAATTACAGGTATTGTACCTAAACCCTTCCTAGCAATAAATCTACATCAATTGTAATAGTATTTAACATAATTGCTGCATCACCTTTTTTATGCCAGCCCATCGGTGTCATTTCTAGCAATGCTGGTACAAGCTCCTCCGCAAGTGGCAATGTATAGGTAATCCGTTCTACATAAGCCTCACGAAAACTCTCCTGGAAACGCGCCACAATTTGTTCGTTGGAATACGTTTCCTTGCTGGAATCCGCATATAATTGTGCACGAAGCTCCTGTAAATAGCCGCTTTGTGGCACAACTTTAATGACACAGCCACCAGGGGCAAGAAGTCGTTTAAATTCCTCATAATTAGCAGGTGATAAAATATTTAAAATCGCATCAAAGCTCGCTTGAGCAAAAGGACTTTTCGCTAAATCACCAACACACCAAATTTGCTTAGGATAGTGACGAGCAGCAGCTACAATTCCTTCCTTCGCAATATCAATGCCAACGCCAATACCTGTACTTTTTTCAGCCATAATACGGGCTAAATGTGACCCTTCTCCACAGCCAGTATCAAGAATGGTATTCGCAGACGCAAGAAGTTCAGCAATTTTCGCCTCTATCGCATCATAAATACCACTATCAATGACAGCCTTGCGAGATTCAAATAAATCTTTACTATATTTTGACGTAGCACCATGCGTCAGCATATTGACATAGCCTTGCTTAGCAATATCAAAAGAATGATTAGCAGAGCAAACAAGTCTGCCCTGCTCATAGACATGCATAGCGCTTTGACAAATTGGACAAGCGAAAAGAGCAATATGCTGCTCCATTAATGCTGCTCCTATCGCACGTTTAGAAAGTGCTCCCATATCTACGCCTCCTTCTGTTCATTAGGTGAAACAAGTGCAAAGCGTTCCCATTTACGGCTTTTCCATCTAAAGTATACAAGAATTGCACGTAACCATTCATCTGTTGAGATAGCTAGCCAAATACCTACCAAGCCTAAATCTAGTATAAAAACAAGGACATAGCCAAGTGGAACACTTATACAAAGCATAGATAGAAAGCCAATTTTCACAGGAAACCTTGCATCGCCTGAAGCGCGTAAAGAGTTAATAATAACAATATTCATTGTACGCCCTGTTTCAAGCACAATACTTAAAGCTAACACAGCTGCACCGATTGCGATAACCTCAGGATTATCGGTAAAAATATGCATAAGTTGCTTTCGGAAAAGTGTTACAAGCGTTACCATAATCATTGTAAACACAAACGCTGTACGTACACTTAGCCATAGCTGTCGATAAGCCTCCTCCTTTTGCCCTGCACCAACCGCACGTCCAATAATAATCGCTGTCCCTGTACCAATAGCGATCGCAAATAAATAGGTAAACATAGAAATATTCATTGCATATTGACGAGCTGCTAACGTTTCTGCACCTAAATATGTGGCATAATATAAAAAGATAATTTGACAAAACTGATACAGCACTTGTTCAAATGCAGAGGGTAAACCAATATTTAAAATTTTCCGTACATATTCCTTTGAGTATTCGAAATAATAGCGCAGTTTTATACGTACTTCCATAGCTTGATACAGCAGCCAGAAAAATACCAATACAGCTACCCCACGGCTAATAACAGAGGAGATTGCTGCACCCTCTACACCTAGCTCTGGCAAGCCTAAATTCCCAAAAATAAGGCCATAATTTAATACGACATGCAGGACATTCATGCCTAATGATACATACATCGTTTGTTTTGTCCAACCATGCACACGAATAATTGCTGCAAGTGCATTAATAATCGCCTGTAAAAAAATAAAGCTACCAATAATAACTAAATAGCTTTGTGCATATTGAAGCACCTCTCCCTGCAAGTTCATCATTGTCATTAAACGACTAGAAAATAACAGGAACATCAAGCTCATTAAAAACCCAAGAGCTAAATTCATCGTGATCGCTAAAGCAGAAATTTTTGCGGCTTCATAAAAGCGTCTTGACCCTAAATATTGTGAAACAACAATAGATGCACCATTTCCTACCACCTCAAGAATTAAGATAGCAATATGGATATATTGATTGGCTGCACCAACACCTGATACAGCATTATCTGATAAAGCACTAAGCATAAAAGTATCGGCTAGTCCCATTAACATAAATAAAAAGACCTCTAAAAAAATCGGCCATGTTAAATGAAATAAGCTCAACTTATTCGTTGCTTTCAATGTATTTGCCAATACCTTCACTTCTCCTGTAGTTTGTTAAAAATCTATTGTATCTTATCATAAAATTTCACGCTGTAAAGGGTTTTCTATGCAACAAACAAAAATCCCTCTCACATAGCTAGTGAAAGGGCTTTAACTTAGATTAAGCAGAAAGATTGCAGCTGTACACGCTTAGCAGTTGTTAGTCCAAACTCCTGCTCTAAATAAACTGCCTTTGAGCCATATTGATGTTCCATTGCATCAAATGCGGTCTGTAAATATTCCTCACGTGCAGACATTAATGCATTGAATTGCTGTAATTCTCGGTCATTAGACTGATGTTGAATAACCTGTAACATTTTCTCAACCATTGGACGCAAATAGACATTCGTCGCTAGGTAGTCCTCCATAATCGTTTCCTCAGGAACATCTAAAGCAAGTAAAATAAGGGCGCTACCGATACCTGTTCGATCTTTACCAACCGCACAGTGATGAACAAGACCTAAATCATCAGGATTTTGAATTGTTTGCATGAGCTTCTGAAAGGATGGATTGCCAAAGGGCATTTGTGCATAGAAATCGCGAAACATATCAGCACTTATATCTTTATAAAAATTGCTAGCTCCCGTGTTTGTCGGCATTTCGAATGCCTGCTTGCCCTTTGCAGGTATTTGAATATAATGTGTATGAGGAAAAACAGGATTTGGATTACTTTGTACCTCTTGTGGATCACGATAATCAAAAATTGTTTTAATACCTAACGTTTCAAATAACTCTTTATCTGCTACTGTCATTTTACCGAGTGCTGCTGAACGATAAAATAAACCATTTTTTACTGACCGACCATCCCTTGTTTTATAGCCACCCATATCTCGAAAATTATAGACCGCCTCAAATGGTACAGCCTTTATATCTAACTGTTTCATTTACTATACCTCCCTAAATAATTAAACATGCTTATTTCTATTTTATAGAACAATTGCAATTCATTCCAATGTTCACACTAAAAAATAACGGTAATCGTTATTGATACAGGAATTATTTGCCCATCCCTATCTATATGTTCAACAATTAAAAAATACCATCTCGCTACGGTAAACGGATGGCTGACTTGTATTTCTTTTTATATTGAATTTCCTGCTCTTCATCTATTAATCGATACGCAATCTCCAATAGTTTTGGGTCTTGTAATTCATCATATAAATTTTTAAAAGATACAATAATATCATGGCGGATACGTGTAGGGTGTTTTTCATCTAAGCAAGTTTGAAATCTTTTCGCTAAATACGACACGACTAAATCCCTTTGTACAGGACCTGCCAGACCAATTTTCCAAATAGCCTGCAATGCATGTCTTGCCGTAACCGTCCTATCATCATATGTTACTGCCCAAATTTTTAAAAAGTCCTCTAATACTCTTTCCTCTGGATCACTTTTAGCAGCTAAAGCACATAAAATTTGTGCAGCACGTGCACGAGAATATACATTTCTATATGTAAGAGCTTGAATAAGCTGTTCCCAAACTGCATATGTCCAATCTACAGGTTCTTCCATAATTTTAAGCAATTTCTCGTAGGATTCTTGTTGAGTAGCTTGGTCACGCTCTGTTAGATTACTGAAAAGTTGCAAAATCTCTTTTTCCATAAGTTATCCCTACCTTTATTGTTTCAGAACCTATTACAATTTTATTTATGGTACACTTAACTTAATTTTTGTCGCAAAGAAGGTGAGTTTATGAATAAATTAAATATTAAAAAATGGCTTTTTCGATTACTTGTGATTCTTGCCCTAATCGTAGCTGCTTATTTTATTATCCCTGTATCTATGCCTCTAATACTTGCAGGTATTAGTGCATTTTTCTTAGAGCCTATTGTCATGTTCTTTACAAGGCGTTGGAAAATGTCAAGAAAAATTGCAGTTGCCTTTATTTATATAGTAAGTGTTATCTTAATTTCTATTATTTGCTACTTTTCCATTACACAAATTATGTCGCAAATCATTTTACTATCGAAGCAGGCTCCTTATTATATTTCCAAGCTATCAGATATGTGGCTTCATATGCAAGAAAATATTTCAAAATACACAGAAGACTTTCCACCTGAAGTAAGTGCTTCACTGCAACATACTACAATGGATTTTATCAAGACAATAGAAGTATCCTTTTTAAACTTCTTTAATTATAGCAAAGTTTCAGCCTTCTTTTCTGAGATTCCAAGTCTATTTATCAGTCTTCTCGTTTATATGATTGCCCTATTTCTTTTTATGCTTGATTTGCCGAAACTAAAGCAAATGACCTATAAATATTTAAAGCCTAATACTGCACAAAAAATAAAAGTGATTGTCAATCGCTTAAAGGATGCAACGGTAGGCTATATGAAGGCACATTTATTTGTTAGCTTTATTATTGGAGGCGTCACACTTATTGGTTTACTGCTAATCCAGCCGAAGTATGCTATTACAATGACGATTATTATTTGGCTTATTGATATTATTCCTTTTCTTGGCTCGATTATTATATTGGCTCCTTGGGGGCTATATCACTTGTTGATGGGAAACACAGCGATTTCTGTAAAATTATTCATTCTAGCTGTTATTTTACTTATTATTCGTCGTGTAGTCGAGCCTAAATTAATGGGTGAGCATATTGGTTTATCTACACTACCTACACTTATTGCTATGTTTATCGGTCTAAAGCTATTTGGCATTATCGGCCTTTTAGTCGGACCTTTCGTGATTATTTTCTTTATTGCATTAAAAGAAACAGGTGTTATTAAGCTAAAGTTCAAAATTTAAAAAAGGTCATCTTTGTATGTTAATTCTACAAAGATGACCTTTTTATAATGTTGCTATTTATTAAATACGGCCAAAGCCTACTAAGTATTGATTCCACCAATCAAGTGATTCAATAACAACACCTTTATTTTGTGCGTTGATCATTGTATTGTTGCCTAAGTAAATACCTACGTGTGCTACACCTGAGCCATAGCTAAAGAATACTAAGTCACCAACACGTGCTTCACTTGCCGAAATACGCTGTGTTGCTAAATATTGTTGTGATGCTGTACGTGGTAACGAAACGCCTGCTTGCTTGTAAGACCATTGCACAAGACCTGAGCAGTCAAAGCCTGTTGATGGATTGCTACCACCCCAAACATATGAACGACCTAGGAACTGCTTAGCTGTCGCAATAGCACCGCCTGAAGATGCAGTACCAGCGCCTGAGCCAACAGTAATTTGCGGTGCTGCGTTACCAGCAGCCGTCGCTTGTTGAACAACTGGTGTTGCTGCTTGCAGTGCACGTAGACGAGCTGCTTCTTCCTCAGCTGCTTTACGCTCTGCTTCTAAGCGTTCTTCCTCTTGCTTCGTTGCAATTTGCGCTTTTAATGCAAGTGATTTGGCTTCGTTTTCAGCCTTTTTCACTTCCATTTCGCTTTCCTTTTGCTGAAGCTCTTGGAATTGTTTTTGAAGCTCTTTTTGTTTTTGATCTAACGTAGCTTTTTGTTGCTCTAAGCTAGCTTTATCCGCTTCTTGCTGATCCACTAATTCTTGGTCAGCATCCATTAATGTTTTTACAGCTACAACGCGGTCCATTAAATCTGCAAAGCTTTTCGCTTCAAGTACAACATTTAAATAAACACCTACTGTATTATCTTGTGCTTGGTATGCAGCCATACGCTCGCTTAAAATTTTAGAACGTTGCTCAATACGTTTTTCTGTTTCAACGATATTAGCATCGACTTCTTTAATTTCAGCTTGCACTTGATTAAAAACTTTTACTTTTGCGTCGATCTCTTTTTGTAGTTTCGTTAGTTCTTCTTGTAATTTTTTAACTTCTGCATCTATTTGAGCTTTTTTCTCAATCATTTGTTGGGAAGTTTCTTCTGCATGAACTTCTGTTGGTTGAATTGTATTAAATAATAATCCGCCAGCTAGTGCTAATGTTAGTACCATTGACTTACGCCATTTATTGCGCTTACCCACGTTTCCTTCATTTCCTTTCGTCTATCAATTTCGCTCTTTGTACTTTCTATCATCACTCGAACGATTTGTAATATTAATGAATTGTTCTTATATTTATCTCAGCCTTATAAAGTTTAGCATTATTAACATAACTTTTATACTATTTCTTCTCTATTTAATACATTAGTAAAACTCGAAATATTTCTGTAACATTCGTATAAATACTTATTTATTCTACAAAATACAACATTATTCTATATACCACCACTTTTTACTTATTCGACAATATACCTAGATGCGACTTTGTAACACTTTTGTAATATTTCATGACGATATGCCAAAGAAAAAAGGTAGGGAAAAAAATTCCTCTACCTATTGCTTCATAGAACGCAATGCTTGTATGGACAATCTTACCAATAAAATGGCGCATAAAAATAAGCCTAAATAAGCTGCTGTATTTAAATAAACCGCATAAGAAGCATGGATAAATTGTGAAATAGCTAAAAGTGCTACCGATATGATACCAAATGTAATTCCAACAAGCAGCAGTACAAAACGAGAAAATAGCTGTGTAATAAAGCGAGCATTATGCTCATCTGAAAACACATCATGATGTAAAATAATTTTTCCACTTTCAACGCGTTGAATAAGCTGGTCGACCCTTCTTGGCATTTTTCTTAATGTTGGAATGAGCATAGATAACTCTTCTTGCAGACGTTCCTTTGTCGCCATCGGTTCCTTAAATGGCTTTAGTAAAGATGCCCGCATATAAGTAGCAGAAAAATCCTTTGCCTCTGTAAAAATATCAAAGTGTGGATCAATCACACGCAATGTGCCATCAAGTGTTACTAACGAGCGAAGTGCCAAGCCTACAGCTGGATAGAAGGCTAAACCAAAATCACGCACAACTGTAAATAAGGCATGAATCAATTCCTCCGTAGGTATACGATCCACATAAGAAATTTTCAGTAAAATTTGATCGATTGCCTGCTCCATCCTTGCACGTTCTGCATGATCTGCATTTTCCACTAATAATGTTAAGCCATCGTACAAAATACTTGAATCATTCAGTTGGATGCCCATTAAAAATAGCTTTAAGCCCTCTTGCTGTGTAGCGCCCAAGCGACCCACTGCCCCAAAATCAAGCAAAACTGGTGTGCCATCTCTTTCATCAATGTAAATATTGCCTGGATGCGGATCTGCATGAAAAATACCTGAAAAAAGCATTTGCTCAAAAAAAGAATAGAGTACTGTTCTAGCAAATTCTCGATGATCAATGGCTAAACGCTTAAATTCAGATGCACCATCCGCCACACTTTTTCCACGAATATACTCCATCACAATAATATTTTCATTGCTATATGCTGTATAAATCTTAGGAATTCGAACTTGATAATCACTTTTCGCAAGCGCATTTTTTACTTGTAATGTATTGCGTACCTCAATATCTAAATGGATTTCCTCACGCAGCCCATCCGCAAATCCAACAGCTAGCTCACGAAAGCCTAATGACTCTGCCCATGTTGATTTTGCTGTGAGCCAATTGGCAAACTCCTCTAAAATTTCGAGGTCATCACGCATAATGCCTTTTACCTCTGGACGCAGTAGCTTGACAACAACCTCATCATAATTTTTCAGTCGTGCCCTATGTACTTGCCCAATAGAAGCTGATGCAATAGGCTCCATTTGAAATTGGCTGAATACTTCATTGGTTGGTTGAGGAAGGGATTCTTCTAAAATTGTTGTTACTTGTTCAGTTGCTAAAGGCTTTACGCGATGCTGTAGCCTCTCTAGCTCTTCGATAAATACGGGCGTAAATAATTCCTTACGTGTAGATAGCACCTGTCCAAATTTAATAAAAATCCCGCCACATTGCTCCAATGTCGCTCGCAGTGCAATAGCAAGCTCTTTTTCATTTTCACGTTGCCTTGCATATTTAATCGTTTGCACAACACCATTGGTTACAGCGATTTTTAGCACCTGACGCAAGCGTTTCTGCTGCCGCCAATAACTACGTAAGCGAAAAAATAAAGATTTTTGACCATTTCGACGATCTCCAGCCGTAATACCACTTGGATCAAACAGCTCAAACACTAAATAAAGCAGCATGGAAATAAGCAGCATACTACCAATCCAAATAAGCGTACTAACCTCTGTAACAGTTTGCATCATTGTTTCTGATAAAAAGTCCGTATGACGCAAATAAGAGTACCAGTAAACAAAAGAGGTTAGTGTCACACTAATTACCACAGATAGCACTCTGCGCACAAAATGAATATTTGAGCCAACTAAACGTCCGCTAACAATATAAATCAATCCTGATACAAAGATAATTTGGAGCAAAAACTTCAAAAAAATCAACAGGGCCACCTCCATTTTTTCCTACCGCTAGTATAGCAAATTTAGGCAGCCACATTCTTTTGCAAAGCCCATCTAAAATTTTTCGTCATTTATATTTGCTATGAGCCACTATAGATTAGAAGAGGTTGTGCGAAAACTCTTTCGCACAACCTCTTCTAACTTGTTCATTAAATAATATCCATCCAAATTTTAATAGCTGTTACTAAAATAAGTCCCGCTAAAATCCATTGTAAAACTTTTGTATTGATTCTTTTACCCACTCTTGCGCCAAGAGGAGCTGCAATAAGGCTCGCTATAATCATAATAAGCGCTGGATAATAAGCAACTTGACCTGTCATCACCTTGCCAATTGACCCTCCAATCGAGGAGATAAATGTAATCGCAAGGCTCGTTGCAATCGTCATCCGCGTTGGAATGCCTAGAATAACAAGCATAATTGGCACTAATAAAAACCCACCTGCTGCTCCTACAACCCCTGAACCAACACCAACAATAAATGCTAATAGCACTGCGAGAAGCTTGTTAAATGTAACCTCCCGCATCGGTTTATCATCTATTTGTTTTTTCGGGATAAACATCATCACAGCGGCAATAATCGCAAGAATGCCATACACAATATTAATGCTAGACCCTGATAAAAATTTCGAGCCGAAGCTACCTACAAAGCTACCCATTAAAACAGCACTACCCATATAAAGAATAAGTGATTTATTTAAATACCCACCTTTACGATATACCCATACACCAGCAAGGGCGGCAAAAAGCACTTGAATCGCACTAATCCCTGACACCTCATGCGCTGAAAAGCCCTCAAAACCTAATAATGGCGGGATATACAACAACATCGGAAAGTTTATAATAGCACCGCCAATACCTAGCATCCCTGATACAAATGAGCCGATAAAACCAAGACAAAATATGGTGATAATCCACACAATATCCATTTAGCTTACCTTCTTTCTGGCAACAATCCATAAAGAGCAAGAAGGGCTGCTCTACTTTCATAGACAACCCTCCACTCGCTCTATACTTTCTGAATTAAAAATGTAATGACACACCCTGAATTTCTCCTATATTTAATGTAGCCATGTTTTTTTTATTTTCATAATAGGCATTTCCTTTTGCAACTAATTGGAACTTCCTTCAGCCTAGCAAAATGGATTTTCAAGGTTGTACCCACCAAACTTACAAGCTCTATGACTCGTTGTGCCTTCACATATTTTAGCGTACAGCACAGCGATTTGGTCCAATCTCCATTGCTGTTTGCTCGTCTAACGTTGGATTTATTTTCCCCATATTCACTTGACGAATTTCCTGATACGCATTTGGCTGTGGCGGTAATTCATTTGTCACTACACGTTTAAACTCTTCTTCATCTTGAATATTTAAGCCATGGTTTTGTGCAAATAAATCACCTAGTCGTTTGGCAACCGTACCATCCTCATTCAGCTCTTCAATAATCATAAAATGCGCTGGTAAGACAATAAGCTCATCTGACAATTCACGATAACGCTTATAAAGCGTAGCTCGTAAATCCCCCACCCAATCTTCAGCAAGCCCTGCTAAATCTGGACGTCCAATCGAATCAATAAATAAAATATCCCCTGTTAATAAATATTTGTTATCAACTACAAATGATGTAGAACCAATTGTATGACCAGGTGAATAGATTGCTCCTACAGCTATTTTCGATGCTCCAATTTTAATAGTCATACCATCTATTAGCGGTGTATAACTAAATACAACCTCTTCTGCATCCTTCGGTGGTAAATAATAGGTTGCACCAGTTGCCGCTGCGATATGGCGTCCACCTGAAATATGGTCAGCATGTAAATGTGTATCAAAAACATATTTAATGTTAACGCCCTGTTTTTCTGCAAAGCTTGTAAATACATCTGTAAAACGAACTGCATCAATAATTGCTGCCTCTCCCTCAGAAATAACCATATATGATAGACAGCCCTTCCCTAAACGGACAAATTGGTAAAGCTCGCCACCACCTGTTAAATCACCAACTTTAATGGGCTCTAAATATTCACTCCAAGATTTCATCCCCCCTGCCAAATAAGCAGCGTCACGACCAGCTTCTGATAACATCTCAGCAACCATCACGGATGATCCTTCTTTTGCACAAACTACTAAAACTTCTTTATCAGTTGGAATTTTAGGTAAAATCCCCTCAACTCCATCTAATAATTCAAAATAAGGTATATTCAGATATTCAAACTGATGACCATCAATTTTCCAATCCTCAAATGCATCTGCATTACGAACATCTAAAATAAACAGCTTTTCATTGTTAATAACCCTTTTAGCAACTTGTGATGCGTTCCATTTCTGTATTGACATACACTTTACCTCCATAGGTATAAATTTAATGCTTTTTATAGCTTCTCTGCGCCTTCAAGTCCCCATCCCTAGAATGATAATGACGGTGCGGCATCCTTCGCAAATTCAAGAAATGTTACAGCTCCACCACTCTCTATTCCATCAATAAAATCAGCAGTCGTTAAACCCATTACATCCATTGTCATTTGACAAGCAATAAACTTTACACCTAATTCCTGCGCCATTTCCACCAGTTGAGGAATAGCTGGCACATTTGCCTTTGCAAAACCCTCCGCATAACGTTCCGCTCCTGCAGGCATTGGTAGTGCATGCATACCCTGCTTATGAATAAAGTTCAGTCCTTCAAATGTAAAAAAGATTGCTACCTCTTTGTTAGAAGCTGCCGCTGCTGTCGCAATATTAAATACCTTATATGCATCAAATAACCCACCATTACTCGCAATAACCGCTACTTTGTTTGACATAATCCATTCCCCCAATTAAATATTTTTTAGTAAATCACCTGTCCAGGAGGTCATTCCTGGCAAGACGTTAAATACCTTTGTAAATCCATGTGCTGCTAGCCTTTGAGCAGCTAGATCACTGCGTACACCCGTGCGGCAGATCACATAAATCTCCTGCTCCTTATCAAGCTCAGAGAGTCGTGCCTCCAGCTCACCTATTGGGATAGATTTCGCTTTTGCAATATGCCCAAAAGCAAATTCCGCTTCCTCACGTACATCTAGGATAAGCCCCTTTCGTTGAGTAATCTGCTCTAAATCAATTGTTTGTTCAAATGTCATTTCCTCTGTAAGCTCACTAGCACATTTACGAATATAGTGCTTCAGAACACCATCCGTTTCTAGCGTACCAATATATTGATGACCAACCGTTTCAGCCCATGCCGCAATATCAGCCTTTGATCCTCGATCTGTTGCACACACTTCTAAAACTTGCCCATCCGCTATATCAGCCATCGCCTTTTTTGTTTTTACAATTGGCATTGGGCAAGAAAGCCCTTTAGCATCTAACTGAGCATCTGCCTTCATACTTATCAAAACCTCCATATACCTCAAAGGGTATTATTTTTAACAAAAAAATATAGGACTACTATAGCTACAATCCTCCCCCCTTAATAGGCGCTCATACCACCACGAACATTTATCACACGCTCAAAGCCCTGCTTTTTTAATTGTTTACATGCCTGATTACTGCGCATACCACTTTGGCAAATCACAACAATTTCTTTATCCCTTGGTAATTGGTCAAAGTTGGAACCTAGTGGCATATTTTTAAATTGTGGGATATTGCGCCCCTTATACTCAGCTGGTGTGCGCACATCAATAAACACCTTATCTTTATCATGCAACACCGTCTTTAATTGTGTTGTTGAAATAGATTGAACTCCTTTCGCTGGCAGAAGTCGCCATATAAAAAACACTGCGATTATTGCAATAATAACCCACGCTTCCAAGCTAATGATTCACCACCCTCTATACACTAATATGGAATTTATAATATACCCCATAAGGTATATTGTCAACGTATAATTTGTATGCTATCCGTCAAAATGCTGGCGCCATCCGTCATATTATTCGTTCTATCCGTCACCCACAAAAAAATCCCTGCTACAAGCATTTACTTATAGCAGGGAAATCCATTATTTTATTAAGCTAGTTGCATAGCTGGTCCGAAAAATTCATAGTGAATTTTTTCGTCCTTCACGCCAATTTCTTGTAAATTTTTAATAACAGCCTCCATAAAGCCTACAGGACCGCATACATAAACATCAGCATTATCAGCGATTTTTTCTGCTAATAATTCTTTTGTAATAAGCTCGTCCTTATCAGAATATAACGCTGTGTACGATGCATTTGGTAATGCATTTACTTTTTCTTGAATATCATCGCTAAATGCTACTACCTTCTCATTGCGAGCACATTGGATAAAGTTAACCTCATTCATTGTATCTGTGCTTAATGATTGCAGCATGCTATTTAACGGTGTTACACCAATACCACCACTTACAAATGTAATTGGCGCAGTTGTTTCCTCTAACACGAATAATCCTGCTGGCGCACTCACATCTACTAAATCTCCAACCTGCAAGTGATCATGAATAAAGTTTGATACTTTGCCGTTTGGTGTTTGGTCATTTTCACGTTTCACAGAAATACGATAGCCATCCTCTGCACTTGCTTGTGAAAGTGTATATTGACGATTCATTAAATATTCTTCACCCGGTATTGTCAAACGAACACTAATATATTGACCAGGCTCGTACGTTGGCAGTGGTGAACCATCTTCATTAACAAAGTAAACAGATGTTACTAAATCACTTTCCACTACTTTCTTCGCTACTTTCAATGGTTTAAATAAACGCCATCCACCATTGCTTTCAGCCTTTTGATATAAATCCTCTTCTACTTGAATGAAAACATCTGCGATTACGCCATATGCCTCAGCCCACGCATTAATAATCTCATCTGTTGCCGCGTCACCTAGCACTTCTTTAATTGCTTTTAATAAGTTTTCTCCAACGATTGGGTAGTGCTCTGGTAAAATACCTAAGCTACGATGTTTATGTGCAATAAGCATGACTGCTGGCAAAATTGCTCCTAAATTTTCAATATGAACTGCAGCAGCATAAACTGTATTTGCTAATGCTGTTTGTTGACGACCTTTTTCTTGATTCGCATGATTAAAAATATTTAATAATTCTGGATGAGCTTGAAACATATTTTTGTAAAACGTCTTTGTAATTTCTACACCATGAACCTCTAACACAGGAACTGTTGATTTAATAATTTGTACTGTTTCTTGTTTTAACATATCGCTTACCATCCTTTCGTGATTACAATATAACGCTTTCATCCCTTTAAAGCAATATGTAAAATACATCTTTAACAAAATGGACATAATTAATGTATTTCAAATACATCTTTTAAAAAGGATTGAAAATATTATACTTCAAAGTAAAAATGCTATAATAATTTTGAATTATAGAAAGTAGGGTGTTCCTATGCGCTTAACTTTATACACTGACTATTCTCTTCGAACACTTATCTATTTAGGTGCCAAGGAAGATGGTCAATTATCAACGATTCAAGAGATTTCAGATGCTTATAATATATCGAAAAACCATTTAATGAAGGTGACACATCAGCTTGGATTGTTAGGCTATATCGAAACAATCCGAGGACGTGGCGGTGGTATTCGTCTAGCCATTGATCCAAAAACCTTAACAATTGGTGAAATCGTTCGACATACAGAGGAAGATTTTCATCTTGTAGAATGTTTTGATAAGGAAAATAATTTATGTAAAATAGCGCCAGAATGTCAGCTTAAAGGCGTGCTATATGAAGCTTTACAAGCCTATTTAAGCGTGCTAGACCGCTATACATTAGATGATTTTCTACATTCCAAGGAAAAGCTAATGGCTCTTCTGCTTGGTAAGAAATGAGGCTGGGACAAAAGAAAAAATGTTAGACCATTTACAAGTTTGGTCTAACATTTTTTTGCGTTATTAGAACACATATACTTTAATAAATCACAAAAATAACATTCATTTTTTGATTTTTCTCAATAAAATGAGCTATGTCCCAGCCTCATTCTTTATAGTAGCTTTGAAAAGAAAATCATATCTAATGCACGAATGCCATTTTCATAAATTGGCTTGGGATAATTGCTGAAGAAGTCCTTTTCGATACTCTCCATGCGAAAGCCAGCTTTTTGATAAAAGGCTATATTATCAATACTTGAATTCGCCGTTCCAACCAGCACCATTTGATAGCCTTGCTGCTGACAAATATCTGTGAGTTGTCGTAATACCTCTTTCCCTATCCCCTTCCCTTGATACTGCGGAACAATGGCAATATTTTTTAACTCGATAGTTGTTTTAGATTTGGGCATCACTAACGCCACGCCTACTAAATGCTCTCCGCATTGAATTTCGTATAAAATACCTTGATATAAATAGCTCTGAACTGCCTCCTCGCTTTCATCCGCCAATAAAAGCTGTGGTAAAAAGGCTTCTCTTGCCCCTTCTACTTTTTTAAGAGATATACGATAGCGCACAAAATCCTCTCGTTCAAAAACATTTAACACACATGGTTGTTTTTCCTTGACCTCTAACCATGCATGCTCCTCCGGATACTCCTTTTCCACCCCTAATCGAATAAAAGGTAGCTTTTCCTGTGCTTTTTGCGAACGAATATTGACCTTTCTAGCTCCTGCAAATACATGTAGCAAGCCAAGCTCAAAAAACGCAATATCTAAAATAGCCTCTTTTGCCTCAAAATTATAGCCCTTTCCCCAAAACTCATAGCCTAGCCAAGACCCAATATGGCAGCTCATCTTATGACGATCAATAAACATTAGTGATGTCACACCAATTACTTGCCCCTCCTCATCTAAAATCACGCGAGGAACTGTTTTTCCTTCTTCTTCATCTATACGTTCACGCTTAATAAAATTAATAGTGTCTTCTACCTTGCCAGCAGGTAAACCAAGAGCATCCCGAACCTGTGGCATAGAAGACAACGCATGGATAGCTTCAGCATACTTTAAATCATGCTTTACTAAAGTTACCGCCATCTTCTATTCCCCTTTATTTGTCGTTACTTTCCATTCGATATTACTCCCCAACCTTATCAATTATACGTTAATTTCCAGGAAACACCAAATCGATCTTGAATCCATGCAAATCGCTCAGAAAAGCCATGATTATCAAGCGGCATTAATGCCTTGCCTCCCTTTAGCATATGTGCAACTAAATGATTAATTTCATTTAACGATTCACATTCTACAAAAATAGAGATTGATGGTGTAAATGTGAAGTGATGTTGTATATTACTATCATTCACCATTATCTTTAAACCCATTAAATTCAAAACAGCCATCGCTACTTGCTGTGAATTATCCATATACATTAAGCTTTCGACTGTTAAATCCGGGAACCACTGTTGATATTGCTGGATTGCCTCATTAGCCTGTCCTTGAAACATTAAAAATATCGTTGCATTCTTCATTTATTTTTCGCTCCTTTATATCATAACTTAAAGTAAAATATATAGGATACTATTTTACAAAGTTTTCATATATGTTTATCAGTATAGCCGAATATAGAAAAGCCTTATAACAATAAAATAATAAAAATCCACTTCATCTTCTCGTTTGAAGTTAAGTGAATTTTTATCTACATACTTATTATTTTATTTTAGAGCTTATTATCAGCCCTTTAATAATCGGAATAAATACTCCTAGCAATACTACTGGCAGGAACCACCAGCCTAGTGATGTTGCCTCACCAAGTCCGATTTGTACCATTTGAAAGGAGATAAATGCAAATAAAATAAGACAAAGATTTTTCACCTCATTTAGTATTTTTCTGCTATTTATATAAAATGCTTTTACATTCTTTTCATTTAAGCGTGCTGGATAATTATGCATATGTGGCACTTTTTCTAATAATGTCATAAACAACCATAAAGCTCCACCAATACATGGAAGAATCAATAGCTCCAGCTTTGAGCCCCAGCGATCAACCTCACCTAGCCCATTAAAGTGACCAGGAATTTTATCGGGTAATTTAGTCCATACAACCATAATATAAAAGATCGATAAAATAAAGAAAACTCCGCCAATATAGTCCCATACCTTTTCAGATTTGGTTTTCGGTATTTTTACAATTGGTCTATACATATCGCCCCACCCTTCTGCTTTTCTTCTAACTATATGTACGTTAAGACTACTATTTAAGTTCCAAAATTCATGATAATAGGCTTATTTCACCTCCTATCAATTATCAGTATTAAAAATGTATTTTTACTGATAAATATAGTTTTTTTATTATGCTAGTTCTAACTTATTTTACTTTTAAAACTATTACAGAAAGTAAAAATACTCATAATACTTTGTAAAACGTTGATAATCTGATATAAATGTTATAGATACATATTTCATGGTTTTGTAACATTTATACTAACTACTGAGAAAGGATATTGCATCTATGCGTTTTACTATCTACAAGAAATTACTGCTCGGTTTTTTGATAGTCATTTTAGTTCTCGTTACAACAATTGGTTTAAATATTCAACAGCTTGACTCTGTAAACAAAACATATCGTACATTACTGGAGGAACAAATCACCACATCTAATAGTATTCAGGAGCTACATGTGCTAGCAAAACAAGAAATTGTTAGTATGAGGGGTTACCTACTGCTTGGCGATAAGCAAAACCTGCAAAGTAGTGAGGAAGCACGTAAACAATTCAAGCTTAAATCTGAGGAATTAATGGCAACCTTTAATTCTAAAAAATCCATTGAATTACTAGAAGCTATTATTAAAAGTGAGCAAAGCGTTCAACAGTTTGCAGATCGTATGTTTACACTAAAGGCTGAAGGCGAAACAGAAAAATATGAAAAGCTTGATAGCACGCAAGGACGCTTAATTATAAAGCAATTTGATGAACGTGTTGAAAATTTATCTGCTTATCAAAAGGAAGTTATAGATCATAAAATTGCCGCCACATCAAAGGAAATTCAACATATTAAACTGCAAATGATTTTTCTAGGGGGATTTGCTGTTGTCATTAGTCTGATAATTGCCATTGTAGTTGGTAATCTTATGTCCCGCCCTATCAATGGCATGGCAAAGGCTGCTCAAAAAATAGCAGCTGGCGACTTAACATCTGAGCAAATTCGTGTTAAAAATCGTGATGAAGTTGGTGATTTAGCACTAGCATTTAATCAAATGGCTGTTAATCTAAAAGACTTAATTACAAATGTCCGTCATAACACTACACAAGTTAGTAGCTCGGCTGCCGAATTAACAGCAAGTGCAGATCAAACAATCCAGGCTACTGAGCATACTACTTCCTCCATTCAAGAGGTCGCAAGTGGCTCTGAAACACAGGGGAAAAATGCTACAGAAAGCTCGGAAGCTATGAAAAATATGACAAAAGGTATACAACAGCTAGCCTCTACTACAGCAGCGGTTTCAGAGCTAGCAATGGAAACAAATTCGGAAGCTAAACATGGCAATGAATCATTACAGCGCGTGATTACACAAATGCAGACGATTAATACCGCTGTAGCAGAATCTGCTAGTGTTGTGAAAAATTTAGATAAACATTCCATTGAAATCGGAAATATTATTAGTATTATTACAGAAATTGCCGAACAGACAAATTTATTAGCACTTAATGCTGCAATCGAGGCAGCTCGTGCGGGCGACCATGGACGTGGCTTTGCTGTAGTGGCAGACGAAGTAAAAAAATTAGCCGAGCAATCCAAGCAGTCTGCTGAGCAAATTGCAACCTTGATTTCCGAAATTCAGCAAAATACAAATCATGCTGTCACAGCAATGAATGCAGGTACACAAGAAGTACAAACAGGTATGCAAGTTGTGAAAGTTGCTGAAGAAGGCTTTGCTAAAATTGTAAAACTTATTGAGCAAGTATCCATGCAAATCCAAGAAGCAACAACAGTTTCAGAGGAGATGTCATCGAGTGCAGAGCAAATTTATGCAGCCTTTGATGAAATAGCAACTATCGCTCAAATGTCTTCTAATAATTTGCAAAATGTAGCCTCTGCATCAGAGGAGCAGCTAGCAACAATTGAAGAAGTAGCAGCCTCAGCAGCAACACTCTCCACTATGGCTGAGGAACTACAAACACAAGTATCTCGCTTTAAATTAGAATAAACATAAAAAATATTACCTTTGCAAGTACAGAATAAAAATAATTTTTAGAAAATTGTTGACAGAACACTAATATCCAATGTATTATTGCTTTCAACAACACATTACAGGCCAAGATTGGAAATAGTAAAAGTGATTGTGTACTTATAGAGAGCCGGTGGTTGGTGTAAATCGGTAGACACACATTTTGAACTCGTCCATGAGCTACTCCCTGAACCTCAATTAGTAAGGGATGTCGGTTTCCTCCGTTAACAGGATAGACAGTGATGGCTGTCGATAAGAGGACTTTTTCTGCAAAGAAAGGTCAATTAGAGTGGTACCGCGAGCAAAAACTCGTCTCTATTTTTAAAAATAGAGGCGGGTTTTTTTATGTTTATGTATGGCCTACGTGTAACTTTTTAGATACTACCAACAACAAAAGGAGTGTTTTGATAATGGGAAGAAAAATTTGGGTGTTTGATACAACTTTACGTGATGGCGAGCAAGTACCTGGTGCAAAGCTGAATTTATATGAAAAAGTAGAGATTGCACAACAACTTAAAAAATTAGGTGTAGATATTATCGAGGCTGGTTTCCCTGCTTCATCACAAGGCGATTTTGATGCTGTGAAAGCTGTAGCCGAAAAGGTTGGTAATACAAATGACATTATGATTACAGCATTAGCACGTGCTGTAAAAGCTGATATTGATTCTGTTTATAATGCTGTAAAATATGCTGAAAACCCTATGATTCATATGGTACTTGGAACATCCGATATTCATGTGGAGAAAAAATTCAGCAAATCCAAGGACCAAATTTTACAAATTGGTGTAGATGCTGTGAAATATGCTAAAACATTACTACCACAGGTACAATATTCTACAGAGGATGCATCTCGTTCGGACTTTGAATATCTTTGGAAAACGATTGAAGCTGTGATGAAGGCTGGTGCAACGATGATTAACGTTCCTGATACAGTTGGTTTTGCAGAGCCAGAGGAATTTGGAGCAATGATCTATAAATTAAATGATCGTATGAAAAACTTAGACGATAGCGTTCTTCTTAGTGTTCACTGTCACAATGACCTTGGTATGGCAACAGCTAATACACTTGCTGCTATTAAAAATGGTGCAGATAAAGTGGAATGTACAATTAACGGTATTGGTGAACGTGCAGGAAATGCTGCATTAGAAGAAGTTGTAATGGCACTAAAAACTCGTAGCTCTGTCTACAATGCGGAAACACGTATTAATACAAAGGAAATTATGAATACTTCTCGTCTTGTTTCTAGCTTTATGGGCTTGGATGTTCAAGTAAATAAAGCTATTACAGGGGACAATGCTTTTGCCCATTCATCTGGTATCCATCAGGATGGCTTACTAAAATCCCGTGATGCTTATGAAATCGTGCATCCAGAAGATGTAGGTCTTGATGATATGGAGCTAGTGCTAACAGCTCGTTCTGGGCGTCATGCTGTAAAAAATGCTCTCGAAAAATTAGGCTTCACAAACCTTTCTACAGAAGAATTCGAAGGTATTTTTGATGGCTTCTTAAAGCTAGCCGATGCGAAGAAGGAAGTATACGATCACGACCTATATGTTATTGTTGAAAGCTATTATGAAAAGCATGACGCTAATAATAAAAATGCTACACATTATAGTGATCAATTCTTTGATTTCGATGACCTACAAGTCGTCAGCAATGCAAGCTTCCCTTCTGCAAGTGTAAAAATTCGTAAGGGTGGCGAAACATTTAAAGCAAGTGCTGTAGGCTCAGGTCCAATTGATGCCCTATATTCAGCAATTGCAGAAATTACAAATATTGATGTTAAACTAGTTGAATATAATATTAATAGTGTGTCACGTGGCAAGGAAGCGCTTGGTAAAGTAAAAATTACCATTGAGCATGAGGGCGAGAAATATATCGCAAAAGCAGCCGATACAGATATTCTAAAAGCAAGTGCTCTAGCTTACATTAATGCTATCAACAGTGTAATTGTCGCAAAACTAGCACCTGTTATGAATTAAATAAAGTAAAGCAGTATGGATATGTATGTGCCATACTGCTTTTTTAATATTGGACATTAAGTTTATTTATTTTGTCAATAAAGCTGAAAAATTGGGCGATAAATCTAAATTTTTGGGCGATAGACCTTTTCATCTAGCTGTATCTTTAATAATTCTGTTAAATCACCGATTACAATATCGGCCTTTTCCAGCTCTTTATCTTGTGCAAAGTCAAAGCGAACGCCTATAGAAAGGAATTGATTGTCGCGTGCGGCTTGAATATCTGAGGCACGATCCCCTACTACTGCCCCATACTGTATGTCATTTTCTTCAATCACTCGTTTAACCAAGTCTGATTTATGGCCGCTCGCAATAGATTGAATACTATATACTCCCTTAATAAAACGCTCTAGCTCATAGGTTTCCACAATAGCTTGTAAATATTCAACCTGTCCATTGCTCGCTATGTATAAAGGATAGTCTTGTGCCAATGCTGCAAGAGTTTGCTCAGCGCATGGATACAATGCACCATTATGATTACGGATTTGCTCAATCAACTTTGTATGAAATAACCCGTTGCTTTTCTCACGTATGTCTAATGAATGCATCGGACATAATGTTTCCCAAACAACTGGCAATGGAACACCCATAATTTCTCGATATTGTTCAATTGGTGTAGCTCCCTGCCATAAACCTTTCGCACGTAATACATCGAATGTAGCAGCAAGGGCTGGCTCTAAAATAAGATTTGTTTGAAATAACGTGCCATCCATATCAAAGATAAAAGCTTTCTTCATCGATTCACTCCTTAATGACCCACAGTCTATTGACCTTCAAATAGGCTATGTAATTTCCCTTTCTACTTCTATTTATGTTTATAGCTAAATTTTCAAAATTTGTCAATCACAATAAGCATGTATCTCCTTCCTTAGCGCATAGAATAAGCAAGACCATTAATTGCGAGGAGATGTTGAAGTGCCGAAAATTACTTCTATCAGTACATATCAGCCACCTTACACATTACAACAAGCAAATGCAGAGGAATTAACAAAGGAGCTTTTTTATGCAAAAATGCCTAAATTAGAGCGCTATTTAAAGGTTTTTGACAATGGTGGTATTGAAACACGCCATTTTTGTGTTCCACCAGAATGGCATCGTACAAATCACTCCTTTGAAGAACGTAATAATCTATATATTGAACTCGCTACACAGTATAGTGTGAATGTTATTCAAGCTTGTTTACAAAATAAAGCTTTTTTAGCTTCATCAATTTCGCCTCAAGATATTGATGCCATTATTTTTGTTAGTAGTACAGGAATTGCCACACCTAGCATTGATGCACGTATTATGAACAAACTCGCCTTTTCTGATCGGCTTAAACGCATCCCACTATGGGGTCTTGGGTGTGCTGGAGGCGCAGCCGGTGTAAGTAGAGCCTATGATTTTTGTCAGGCACATCCTACTGCAAAGGTTCTTGTTGTTTGTGTCGAGTTATGTAGCCTCACTTTTCAGCCAAATGATATTTCAAAAAGCAATTTGATTGGTGCTTCACTTTTTGCAGATGGTGCTGCCTGTATACTTGTTTGTGGAGATAATGCAACTATCAATACGATAAAGCCAACACCAGCTATTCTTGCTACAGGCTCTAAATGGATGCCAGATTCGGAAAATGTGATGGGCTGGCATATTAAAAATAGCGGGCTACATGTTATCTTTCAGAAAAGTATTCCTACTATTATTACGAATTGGCTTGGGCCATTTGTTGAGCAATTTTTATTGGAGCAGGAGCTTTATAGCGAGCAACTTACCCATTTTATCGCACACCCTGGTGGAAAGAAGGTGTTAAAAGCCTATGAAGACACGCTTTATCTTTCTTCCCAAAAAACCGACATTTCTCGGGAAATATTACGTCATCATGGGAATATGTCATCCCCAACAGTGTTGTATGTATTAGAGCAATTTATGTTACATGAAGGAAAAGTGGATGATACAGGCTTACTTGTTGCTCTTGGCCCTGGTTTTTGTGCAGAAGCTGTATTACTAAAATGGAGGGAGTAGCATGGTATTCTATTTGATTTTAATATTTGTTATTCTACAAAGATTGACAGAGATTGTCATTGCCAAACGTAATGAAAGGTGGATGCTGTCACAGGGAGCCTACGAAGTAGGAGCCTCCCATTATCCTTATATGGTGACAATGCATATTAGCTTTTTCTTATTTTTAATGGTTGAAGTGATGACGAATAATAATGGTATATCGCCCTTATTTCCATTATTTTTTATTTTATTTTTAGCTGTGCAAGCATTACGAGTTTGGTGTATACGTTCATTAGGTTCTTTTTGGAATACAAAGATCCTTATATTACCTGATACACAAGTTGTGCGTAAAGGGCCCTATGCCTATATGCGCCATCCAAATTATGCTGTTGTTTGCTTAGAAATCCTGCTGTTGCCTCTTATGTTTCAGGCTTATTTTACAGCATTTTGCTTTACACTCTTAAATATTACAATGCTGTCTGTGCGCATACCTATCGAGGAACAGGCATTGCGAGATGCAACAAATTATAATCATGTATTTCAAAAGAAGATTTCGGAATCCTAACCGAAATCTTTTTAGTATCCAGAAGAATAAGCTTGACAATTTAGCAAGAAAAATATATATTTTAAATCGTAATAATTACTATTTAAAACAGGAGGTTTTATGATGCGTGTACAAGTAACGTTAGCCTGCACTGAAACAGGTGATAAAAACTATATAACAACAAAAAATAAACGTACAAATCCAGAAAGGTTAGAGTTAAAAAAATATTCCCCTCGTTTAAAGCGAGTAACACTACATCGAGAAACAAAATAGCTTAAGCAAGAATTCGTTTATTCCTTTTGGCGTGAAAAAATAACTGTTTCAAAGCCTTCTAACAAGCCTTTGAAACAGTTTATTTTCATTCCACTATAGCTGCTCTCTATTAATTTCTAAAGCTAACTCGTTCAACTTATGATCTAGTTCATCAAGCATCCGTAATCGCTGATCGATTTGCTGATCAAAACTTATAATTTGTACACCAGTAGCTGGCTGTTGACCATCAGCCACTTTATTGGATAAGCGTTCGATTTCTTCGTTTTTCAGCGCTAATTCTTCTATTAAATGCTGATAGAGGCTATCCGAATGAGCTTGTTCCATATAGGACTTTTCAATTGCCTGCATAATGCCCTCTATTTGCCTGCCTGTTGCTATTGTAAAATCGCTTATTTTTTTATCTAGCCCCTCCATTACGACCTTATAGCTAGCTGCTTGCTTTAGTGTTAATAGCTTTGCATTCGCCTCTTTTATATTTTCTTTTAAAACTTTATTTTCCGCCCTCAATTCCGTTAATTCCTTTAAGAGTGACTCTATTGATGCAATTTGTTTTTTTCGCTGCAATTCTCGTCTTTCCATTTCTTCATTGTATAGCTGTAATTCTTTTTCATAGTTTCTTTTTAATTTTAATAGCTCCATAGACAGGTCTTTTTTGCTTTTTGTTAAATATACATTTTCTCGCTCAAGTCGTAGTATCAATTCATAATAATCACTATCTCTAAGCCGCTTCACCTCATTTTTATATTTGGCTAATTCGGCTCTTAAAAAAATAATCATTTGTTGGAGCTGTATAGGATCATTGTTTTTAACAACTTCACTATCCACCCTTGCACCTCCTAGCCTGAATAGCTTTTCAATAAATGAATCACTTCTTCAAACTGTGCTTTACTATCCTCTATTAGTTCATCAAGCTGCTGTATTAGCTTTGCCTCTTCTATAGGCTCACTGCTATTATTTTCTCCTGAAAGCAAATAGGCAATTAATAGATTTAATGTATTTTTTTCAAGAAATGCAAAGCTATTATCTTGCCCATTGCGGCGATTTAACTGCTCCGTTATCAATTGCTGAATGGCATGCTTTTGGACATCACTCATTGTCACCCTCCTGTATTTGACTAATTCCATTGAGATTAATAGGATTTAAAACAGCTGCACCATCTGTTAACTGATCGCAATATGTAAAGCCCATAATAGTGCCCGAATAGGATAAATTATGGGACCATTTAATTTGGAAATTGGTAAATGAAATAGTTTCATTTTGCTCAATAATTGTTTTTCCTACTGGTCTTAGCCAATACTCCTCTGTGCTTGATTTATCATTGAAGCGCTCCCACTGGTATTGCCCCTGTGTTTTTAAATTCGGAGTAAAATTTTCATGTACATATCGCCCTGAAAAATAAAATGGTGAATCCTTCGGCAGTTGAATACATACATATGGGTTTGTAACGGGTTCACTACCGATATTACGAATATGATAGGAACCTAAACATAAACTCTCTTGCTCTGAATCATAAGAAATATTAAATGAGGAAGTAAAATAGCTAATTAGACTGACGCTGTTTGGTATCCTTAGCCCTTCTACCAGTTGCTTCATTTCATGCAGATAGGCGTTTGTTTGGTCTTTTAAAGCTTGTATCTTCTCTTCAATACGATTTTCCACTGAATACCCCCTTGTTGTCATCAAAAAAAGAGAGGATTACCCTCTCTTCAGCATATGACTTTCCTTGGTATGTTAGCACCATTAACCGCCATTTGGGAAAATAACGGAACATTGCTTCGGACGAACCGCAGTCGGACATGAGAATGGTAAGTCTGCTCGTGGTTCGCAGAAAGTTGCTAAAAATTCTACAGTCACTGGGAATGTAGATTGAATACTTTGACAAACAGCAACAGTGATTGTTAACGCAGAAAACGTAATTGTACCTGTTCCAGCTGCAAGTGTTCCAGTTGTACATACGAAGCAATCTAAATCTGTATATAAAATTTCTACATCTGTACCTTTAGGAGCACATAATGTTACTTGCTCACAGCGAGAAACTGGAATTTCTGCACTTGTGAAAACGGTACCGTTTGGTAAAGTAACGATAATCGTTAGGATGAAGTTCTTTTGAATATTTAAGTGTTGCAGACAAACTGTTGACCCATCAATGGAGAATTGGCGATTCTCACGATTCAGGATCACGATTGGATTTGTAGCAGCTGGCGTCACTCGACATGTAACAACCGCACCTGTTAAATCAGTACCTGCTACTACACCTGGAAACGTAATATCTCCAGTTGGCGAAATATCAAATGACATTTCCTTTACAATCCAGTCATATACCTTATCAACATTTATACAAATTAATTCCTGCGCCTGGGATGGCATATTCTCCTGCATCCTTTTGACACCTCCATAAAATTTTTATCTTTCGTTTGTAGCATATGTTTTTTCGCTATAAGTGCATGGGCTAATAAATAGTTACACCTGATTTTTATTACACGTATTTGTTTTAGCAAGAAGCGCTGAAATATGTGAAAAGGCAGGTATATTTGTAACAGAAAGGCAATATTTTTAATAAGATAATAGTGGACTGAAAGGAGTGACATGCCATGAAAGATTCAAAATTGTACTCCATACAAGAGCTTGAGGACTTAAAGCAGCGGATTGAAGCCTATAGGGAAGCATTAACCTCGCTAAAAGCAGGCACTTCCATTGAAGATTATTTATATATGAAAGATGAATTCGATGGACTAAAAGCACAAATATTACATTTAGAGAGCTTAACAGAAACAATAGATGATAAACAAAATTCACAGATTAAGGGCTATGAGGAGCAAATTCAGTTACTTACCTCACAAGTTACATCATTAAATCAAACCATTGAAGAAATGAATCGTGACATCTTAACAATGCTAAAGAAATTACTGACACCTGAAACAACTGAAGCACAAAAAATACCGAATAACAATCAATCTTTCTCTACAATTCCTAATCTACTGCCAAGAAAGACGATGGTTACACAAACAACAAATCAAGCTGCTACCCAGCCTAAATCCAATCAACCTTCTTATAAAATGCTCCAAAGCTTAGCAGGAAAAGCGATCAATACCCAAAGTTTCACTAATTACCCTTCTACTAACCAGCATGAGCAACCTATGCATAGACCTGAAGAACGCCATTTTCATCAACAATACCTTCAATCCATTAATACGCATCCGAGTCAAATTTATAATGGGCTTTATCGGAACACTACTGTAGAACCTACATTCCATTTCCGAAACGCTACTGAGGCACAAGGAATTCCCGTTCAGGATGTTATCCCCCCTAGCACTGCAATACCCGCATCTGTTAAACCTACTTCAATTGATAAAGCACCGGCTAAAGAGGAAGCAGAAAACCTTCTTGAATCTGTAAACCTTGAGCATACTGAAGAGATAGACAACCACATAGAATCTTCTTCTATTACAATAGAGGAGCCTGAAGTTATTGAACAGCCTCAAGAAATAAACGAACAGCCAGAGCCTATAGATGCTCCCATTAAGGAAGACGCAAAGAAAGAAAAACATTCATTTCTCCATTTCTTAAAAAAGTGGAGCTAATATGTCTTATTTAGAACTGTCCAGTATGTATAACATGCATATTGGATTTTTTTATTTTATATAGAAGACAAGACCATATTAGATAATTGCCCTTAACCCTTCATCGAATCTGAATAGAATAATGAAGAAAGGGGGTGTAACAATGTGTTTAAATAATTCTATGTGTGGCTGTTCAGGAAATGGTCATGGCAACGGTGAATGCAGTGCAATGGGACCATTTGTAGCAATTGATGCTGCATGTATTACTCCACCTCAAGCAACTGGCTCAATTATTCCTTTCTCTTCTGGTATCACACCTGTTGTTTTAGCATCATTAGCAACTGGTTTAATTGATACACCTAGTCTGATTGGATTTGGTACAGCAGTTCCTGGTGTTACAGTTTTAGGAAATACAATTGATTTATCAGGTGTTGTAACAGAAGCTTTCTCTGTTCCTCGTCCTGGTAGTATTACAGCAATTTCTGCATCATTCTCTGCAACAGTTGCTATTGCATTACTTGGTACAACAACAGTAACTGCAACAGTATATCGTGCTCCTGCTGGTAGCACTGTATTCACTGCAACAGCTGCAACAGTAAGCCTTGCTCCATCCTTTACAGGGGCTATCGCATTAGGTCAAACAGCATTCGCTTCCGCAAACGTACCACCAGTACCAGTTGTAACAGGTGACCGCTTATTAATGGTTTACTCCATTACAACTTCTGGTGTTGCTGTTGCTCAAGTATTAACAGGAACAGCAAGCGCAGGTATTACAATTGCATAATTCCTTAGAAAAATAAATAAAATAGGCGACTTTTTTCAAGAAGTCGCCTATTTCATATTTTACCGTGCTAAAGCGTTTTGAATATGTGCTAAATGATGTTTACCATGCCATGCATATAGTCCAATCGCATGCTCTAATGTTGTTAGCCCTGAATCTGGATGTTGAAATGCTCTTTGCAGTTGTTCCTCAGTTAAGCTTGTTAGTAAATAGACCCAGCGTTCATGTAAGCTTTCAATTAGTTTAAACGAGGTTGCTACTGCCATTTCGGAATCTGGTAACTGTGCCCATTCCGCTTCATTGTACGGCTTAATCGTTGGCACATCCTCTGTTAATGCTAGTTTAAAACGGATATAGCTGTTCATATGACTATCAGCAATATGATGGACAAGCTGTGTAACCGTCCAGCCATGCTCACGATAAGATTTTGCTAGCGCCTGCTCACTTGCTCCGCTTAATGCCTCTGCAAGCTGTCTTGGTAAAAGCCGGATATCCTCAATCCATTTTTGAACTTGCTGTGAAGTTACCTCTTCTGGTAACTGGAATTGCCCAATTGGATATCGTAAATCTATCATAGCACTCGCCTCCATTTTATTTTTATAGTATCAATTTAAGAATTTCCCCGCTACTATTTTGATAGCTATTTCCCTACTCAATAGCAGGTGCAACAAAAAGCTAACATGTAATGGGCATATCGCTAAAATGTCTAAGCTTTATATTGTATCAATAAAGGCAACACGATATTCAACATGGTTGCCATATGTATGTATTATTTACTTAAATCCATCGCTATGCTTTTGCCTTCAATATAAAGATTTATGAACAGCCTGTGCTAATGCTTGTAATGGATGAGGAATAGTTAGCATTGACGATTTTTCAAATTGCTGTGCTGCATCTACCATTGAAAGCTGAGCAACTGAAATTGGCATTTGCTTAGATGATAAATGCTGCAAAGTTTGTATAATAGCATGATTATAGGATGTCTGATCATCTTTCATAATCAGCTCAAAGGCATGCTCAATAACATGTGCTAGCGCGTGTACGGCTTTGCCATGCAATTTAGCATATTGAGCAAGCCTTGTCATAGTGCCCTCAACGGTTGCAGGATTTGTAAAAAGCAGCACCTGGGGTCTTGGTTCCCTGCATATTATTTCAAAGTATGGCTCATCAATCTTTATAATAGGTATTGAGAAATTATTATCCTCTAACAGTGCAATATAATTGGTACATGTGATTAAAATAGCATCAACACCACAGCTAGCTATCCATTCAATCTGGTTTCTAGACTTCTGCGCTAATCCATCCTCTCCTTGTGATATATGATGGATTAGTCCAGGGTCAACAAAATGAACAAGCTCTATATCCTTTATGCCTTGTTCAATATACGCAATATTAGAATGATGTGCATGTAAGCAGCCAAGCTTTTTCTTCAAATAAACGCCCCCTGTAATAGTTAAAGTTATATCGTTACAACATACCCTAGTAAACACGATATTTCAATACTTCTTAAAACATAAAAAACCGTATTAGTTATAAAAAGTTAATACGGTTAATGTTTATTTTTAGCTTTTGTTTCCTTTTCAATATGCTTTCTTGCTATTTTCAAACGCTGAATATCCTTCTTTTTAACAGGAATAATTTCGTTCTTCATCATTTTGATAAAAGCTACCATTAATAATAGTAAAATTACTGTAAATGGTAAGGCAGCAATTAACGATGCTGTTTGCAGCGCCTCAAGCCCTCCCGTATACAGCAACACACCTGAAATAGCTGCCATCAATACACCCCAAATCAGCTTTGACAAGACACTTGGATTTAAGGAACCTTTTGTTGTCATACTCGCCATAATAAATGTTGCTGAATCAGCAGATGTAATTAAAAATATAAGAATAAGCAAAATACCAAGGGCTGATGCAATCGTCGAAAGTGGCAAATGCTCTAGCATCTGAAATAAGGCAACTGTAACATCATTACTAACTGTTTGTGCAATTTGAGCATTTTTGTGCAAATCCAACCACAACGCTGTACCACCGAAAACAGCAATCCAAAAGCAAGCAATTAAAGGCGGGATAATTAAGACACCTACAATAAATTCTCGAATAGTCCTACCCTTCGATACACGAGCGATAAAAGAACCAACAAAGGGTGACCAAGCAATCGCCCATGCCCAATAAAAGATTGTCCAATCCTTAACCCATGTACCTCCTACATATGGCTGCATTCGAAGACTATATTGAATAAAGTTTGAAATATAATCTCCTATTGCTAATGTAAATGTTTCCAGTATAAAAACAGTTGGACCTGCAATAAATACAAATAGTAATAGAATAATCGCTAGAGCCATATTAACATTGCTTAAGATTTTCATTCCCTTTTGAAGACCTGTAGTGGCAGATAACATATAGCCAATAAACATAATCCCTATAATCGCTACTTGTATAAGAAATGTATTAGGTAAACCGAAAACAAAATTTAGACCTCCATTTGTTTGCAGAACACCAAGACCTATAGAGGTTGCTACGCCCATAATCGTTGCAATGACAGCTAAAATGTCTACGACGCCTTTCACAGTTCGATTTGTGCCCGCTATTGGTTCGATAGCTGTAGAAATTAATAGATCCCGCTTCTTATTAAATTGCACATACGCCATCACAAGCCCAAGTATGGCATAGACAGACCACTGACTGATGCCCCAATGAAAGAATGCATAACCCATTGCAAGCCTTGCAGCATCAGCCGTTAAAGATTCTGTTGTACTAAAGGGCGGTGAAAAATAATGGCTCATTGGCTCAGCTACACCCCAAAAGACTAATCCTACTCCAAGCCCAGCCGAAAAAAGCATAGAAATCCATGTTAGAAAGCTAAATTCAGGACGACCTTCCTGCGACCCTAATCGAATCGTACCGTATTTGCTAATAGCTAAACCAAATAAAAAAATCACAATACTAAATACAGCTAGTAAATAAAACCAGCTAAAAAAGTCAGTCGTCATATGATATACGCTATTTGCTACATTCTTAAATTGCTCTGGCTTCACTGCTCCAATAACTACCAACAGTAAAATAAGACCACTAGCAATAATAAATACCGGATTTTTAAAAAGTTTATTGTGCATACAGCGCCTCCATTAATTCCAGACATAACAATTACCAATTTTCCTTTATTATGTGTAGTATTGAGGTAATATATGTACAATAAAAAAGAAGGCGGCTCCTTTTATTGTGAGCAATGGTTTTTAGCGAATAATGATTGCTAGAAGCTAGGCTGCCCAAAAATGTACTATTTTTTGGACAGCCCTTACTTATTATGTTGATTGATGCATAAAACGTATAGCTCTGCTCATAACAGTTGGTACAACAGAGGCATGGTTTTCATCTAAAGCCTTGTAAAAGCCAACATCCATTATATCCCTCAGCATACGCATCATTTGTCGTGCATCATCCACCATTGTATTTTCAAGCTCTCCAGCACTTATAAATAATGTTTCCTGTATTTTTTCATACTTTGTTAAACATTTTGAGGCATATTGGAATAATTCATGTTCATTCCACCAGATAGAAGGACTGATCGCCAAATAGCTTTGAAAGCTAGATGGATGATGAAATAACTGCCATAGTGAAAAATAGCCTGCTAGTGAATGCCCAAATAAAGCTTGTCGCTCTCTATTTATAGGGTACTGCTCTTCCATTGCTGGCTTAAGCTCCTCCTCTAAAAAACGACTAAAGTTGGCTGCTCCACCAAGCTTGTCATGACCTTTACCTTTAAATCGTTCAGGATAAATATATGTTGCTGCTGGTGCTGTAAAATCATAAAATCGCCTTTCACGCATATCTGCACCATGCCCAATACCAACCACAATTGATGGGGCAACATTTGTTTTTAGTGCATTACCACTTTGTAAGCGCACAGCTTCCTTCACAAGCCCAAAATAAGAAGAACCGTCTAATACATAGAGAATAGGAAAGCCCTCTTCTGGTGCTTCATTATTTGGTATATAAATATTAATTGTATAGGTGTAATCCGTATATTTCGAAGTTATTTGCTTTGTAATATAATCTATTTCAGCTACCTTCATTTGTTAGCCTCCTTTAAAATATCATAACTATAACAGACAGGTGTATTTGTTACAGGGTCTTCCATAATACGTGCATCAATACTAAATACTTGACGCATCACCTCTGCACATAATATTTCCTGCGGTGTGCCCGTTTGTATTACGACGCCATTACGCATTGCAATAAGATGATCTGAATATCTCGCAGCATGGTTAATATCGTGTAAAACCATCACGATTGTACAAACATGCTGTTCATTCAAACTTTTTACAATATCTAACACTTCTAGCTGGTGTGCCATATCTAAATAAGTAGTCGGCTCGTCTAGCAATAAAATATTTGTTTCCTGTGCTAAAGCCATTGCTAGCCAAACGCGCTGACGTTGGCCTCCAGAAAGCTGTGCTAGCTCACGGTTCCGATATTCTCTTGTATTTGTCACAGTTAAAGCCCATTCAATCATTTCCTTATCCTTATTTGTTAAACGATTAACATTATTGCGATGAGGATACCGACCATAGGCAATTAGCTCTTCTACCTTTAATTGACCCGGTGCAACAGGTGTTTGGGATAATATTGCTAGCTTTTTAGCAATATCTTTTGTTGATAAATTTTGCATATTTTGCTCCTGCAAATAAACCGTTCCCTGCTGCTTCTTTAAAATACGTCCAATTGTTTTTAAAAGCGTTGACTTGCCACAGCCATTTGGTCCAATAATTGTTGTTACCTTGCCCTCCTCTATTGTTAAATTTAAACCTTCAAAGACACGAACCTGCTCATAGCCTGATGCTAAATTTTCCATTCTAAATGCAGTTTGCACACCATTTCCTCCTATGCCTTAGATTTCACCAGTAAATATAAGAAATACGGAATTCCAATAATCGAAACAACAATACCAACAGCCAACTCAGATGGTGCAAATATGGTTTTGCCAATAAAATCAGCTAAGATTAACAGACCAGCACCAATTAGCGCACTTACTGGCATAACATAACGATGTTGAATACCAACAAGCTGCTTGGCAATATGTGGCGCCATTAAACCGATAAAGCCAATGCTTCCTGATACGGATACACAGGCACTTACAAGACCCACGCTAGCTAATAGCAGCTTTATTTTCTCTTTCTCAACAGCAATTCCTAAACTTGTAATGTTATCCTCTTCAAGCTGAAAATAATCAAATAAATACGATTTTCTATGCACATAAATTCCTAAGATCAGGAGCCAAGGTAACATTGTCAGTGCAAAAATCCAATTGGCATTGTAAATGGAGCCTGCCATCCAAATAGCAGCAGATTCAAAATCCTGCACACTCATTTTTAAGGATAAAAACAAAGATAATGCGCCAAAGCCACTATTAATGGCAATCCCTGTTAAAATTAAACGCTGCATATCTAAATGACCATTTTTCATAGCAAATGAAAAAATCAATATAGCCGCAACTGTTCCACCGATAAAGCCGAACAATGGCATCATTAAAATGGACATCCAGCTACTCATATCTGCACTCACTAGCTTTAATTGAAAGAAAAACATAAAAATAACGACGGCTGCCCCAGCTCCAGCATTAATTCCTAAAATACCTGGGTCTGCTAATCCATTACGTGTTATCCCTTGTAAAACAACACCAGCCATCCCTAAGCCAACACCTACAAATGCTGCAATTACAATGCGAGGTAGGCGAAACTCAAAGATAACAAGGTCAAAGTTTGAATTTGACTCAATACGCAGCAATGTTTTCATAATATCCATCACAGACATATCAAAAACACCATTTGTAATATGTAAATAGCTCGCACCCAAAATCAATAGCATCAGCATCGTCATTAGAAATACACTTGAGGCTTTATTACGCACGCTTTTCACCTCCGTGCTTACGAACTAAATATAAGAAGAATGGCACACCGACCAAGGCTGTTAAAACACCAATTGGCGTTTCAAATGGATAATTCACATAGCGGCTAAGAACATCGCAAAGCGCTAAGAAAAAGGCCCCAATTACAGCAGCGCAAGGGATAATAAAGCGATAATCCACACCAACAAGAAAGCGTGTAATATGTGGTATAACTAACCCAACAAAGGCGATCTTCCCAACCAGTGCTACAGCTGTACCTGTTAAACAGACTACTGCCAGCATACTAATGATTCTGACAGCTTTTGTTTTTTGTCCAAGTCCCATGGCAATATCTTCACCTAGCGAAGTAATGGTAATCGCTTTTGCAGATAGTAAAGCCAAGATCAATCCAGTTAGACCAAATGGAATCGAAAGGATAAGCATATCCATATCTACCATATGTACCTTTGTGTTATACCAAGCACTTACTGTTTGCGATACTTGAAAATACATTGCAATTGCTGTAGCAACACTGCTTAAAAATGTGCCAATAACCGTACCAATAATCGCTAGCCTTACTGGTGATAGGCCATTGCGAATTAATGAGCCAAAGCCAAAAACAATTCCTGCTCCTAATGCCGAGCCTAGCATTGATAATAAAATCATTTGATAGTTTGGCAAGCCCGGGAAAAAGACAATCGTCAATGTAATAACAAAAGCTGAGCCATCATTAACACCCATTAAGGAAGGTGATGCTAAATAATTTCGTGTAATCCCCTGCATCACTGCACCAGCAACCGCCAAAAAAGCTCCGACTAGCAAGACCGCAGCTACTCTAGGAATGCGACCTGTCCGTATAATTTGATGATCAACATTTGAAGCATCAAACGCAGTGATTGCCTGCCACACCGTAATCGCACTAATATCTTTTGTGCCATACACAATAGAAATGAGTGCCACAAGCGCTATAAGAATAGGAGATAACACTAATATTGAAAACGGCATTATATTTGTTCTTTTCAACTTTCACACCTTTTTCTTTATATATTTCTACTGAGCAAAAGGCTGGTAATAGCCCGGTGACATCACCAAATCTACTACCAGCCTGTTTATACTATTGCAGTAACTTTTCAGCAGCAATATCTAAAAATTTCACCTTAGACCAAGCAGTACCACCTTGTGCTAATGGCTCAATTGTATTGACGAAAACCTGATTATTTTGAGCTGCCCTTAAGCTTGTGAAAATTGGGTTCTTTTGTAGTTCTTCTAATGCCTTTGGCGAATCTGTATTTTCAGATTCCTCAAATTGTAGGAAAATAATATCTGGGTTTACTTCAGCCAATGCTTCCAGTGATAATTCATCCTGTGCCTTAGCTGCTTGTACAATAGCTGGAATTGGTGCGCCTAAATCTTCATACAATACAGGATTTAAATAGACACCTGCAGGATAGATGTACATCATGCCACCACGCACACGTATTATTAATATTTGCTTATCAGCTAGTTGTTCTTTAGATTTTACTTGTGCCTCTGCCACTTTTGCTTCATAGTCAGCAATAATTTTTTTAGCATCCTCTTCTTTACCAGCAAGCTGTGCCAGCACTGTTAAATTATCCTTCCAGTCTGTTGAAATATGTGAGTAAGGAATCATCGTTTGAATTTTATTAAGCTTTGCAGCTGTTTCTTCAGGGAATTTTGAAGTACCTACGATAACATCTGGATCAAGCTTCAGAATAGCCTCTGCATTTGGCTCCATTTTATTGCCTATAAGTGTAGCACCGTCAAATGCTGATGCTAAATATGCAGGAACTTTACCACCAACTTCAAGTACACCTACAGGCTGAATACCAAGCATTGCAGCATCTTCCATTGACTCTAAACTTGCAGCAACGATATTATGCACTTCTGCAGGAAGCTCATATTTTTCACCTAAGTATGTAATTGTCTGTGTTGCAGCATGCTCTCCCTGTGATTCTACTGTACTTGTTTCTGGCGATGTAGATGCAGGCTCCTGTGCCTTATCTGTGCCACATGCAGCCAGTGATAATACTAAAAGTGCAGGGGCACACATTTTAAAATATTTATTCATAGATATTCTCTCCTAACAAATCATGTTTATATTGATAATGATAATCATTTTCATACTTATGTCAATATATAATTGATATTCATTATCATTTACAGATGCTATCTTAACAAAGTGAAAAAAGATTGTGAATGGACGATTTTGAAAACGACATGGATTTTTGCCGATTTCTATAATAAAAAAACTGCTTCTTTTTTAAAGAAACAGCTTTTATATATAGTTCGTTTCCTCCATTTTTACCTTTCGATAAGCTGAAGGTGATAAGCCTGTGCATTTTTTAAATACTCTACTAAAGTAAAAACAATCTGCATATCCAACAGCTTCTGCAATTTCGCTTATAGGAATCACACCATATTCCAATAAATCTTTGGCGCGTCGTATACGGTACTCCGTTATATAAGTGCTTGGATTCATGCCTGTATGCTGCTCAAATAAATGCGCAAAACGGCGTCGTTCAATACCAAACTCATGTGCAATATTTGACACGGAGAGCTGCTCTGTATAATGTTCATGGATATACTGCAATGTCCGCTCCATCAATTCGCTAGCGCTATCAAGCACCTGCATTTTTGCCGCTATAAGAATATGCTCCAGCAAGTTCATAAATAATGTTTTAGACTTCAGTATAGCCATATTACTCGGTAATAGATAGCTTTCTATTAATTGCTGGACATCATTAATAATTTGTGGATTATAGCCTGTACGAATTAAAAAATGCTGTTCTGCTAACGGAAAAAGAACCGCTTCTGCTATAGGCAAATTATAATGAATTACTGCATACTCCCAAATTTTATGACCAGTCGCCTTCACCTCTATTAACATTTGAGGGCCTGCATGGACAATCATTCCCGGCTCTAGCTCATAAGATGTGCCATTAAAGCTAAATATAGCACTACCTGCAAGCGGCACAACCAACCCACACTTTTCTGGCGCTGTTGTTCTACCTATATCAACCTCACCTGGCTCCATTCTTTTTATAAAAACATCTGTAAACTTTACTGACGCATGTGCAAAGTAATCAATAATGTATTTGATATCCATATGCTAACCCCTATACATGTATCACATTCTGAACTTGTGAGAAGTGGTGCAAATCATGATTAACTAACCCTATGAAGTAAGCAATTACAGTTATCTCTGACTGCCCAACTGTAAATAACTGCTGCCATTGTTCATCAGAAAATGATTGAACAGCTTGTAACAATTGACTTCTTGTAGCAATAAAATTTTTAATTGTTTCCTCCATGGATTGTTCGCGGCTTTTCTTCGCTGCTATCGTATTCATCCATGCAACATCCGGCCCTTTCGGTAAACATTTTTTAACAAAGAAAAAGGGAATACGGTGATTTAACACAAATTCATCCCATGGAGAAAGATGCCCTATTACCTCCGCAACTGACCACTTCCCCGGTTCAATAGGCATACGCCATTGAACCTCCGAAATATCACTCAAGCTCTTTATCCAGTAAAGTGATCGTTCATAGTGCTGAATGATTTGCTTGTTGTTTTCTGGAAACATAATCTTTGCTTTATTAAAATCATGTATATTCGTCACTTGTTGGTATTTGATAACTATACCTCCCATCTACAATAATACTATCATTCTTCTGTAGCTTTTTGCTTTCACAGTTCACCTATGACACCTATAATGAAAAGAAACCTAAAATTAGGAGGAAGGCAATGCTAGCTACTATTGAAAAGCAAACTAATCACTATGTCGCAACGTTTGAACGCCCACTTCCCTATTCCGTAGACGCTGTGTGGGCAGCTATTACGAAAAATGAAAACCTTCAAAAATGGATGGGCAATTTAGAAATTATTGCCCTTCATAAAGATGGAAAAATTCATTTTAATATGAATGATGGAACAGATGCCTATGAGGAAATTACGATTACAGACTATATTGAAAAAGAGGTGCTTGAATTTGATTGGGCTACTGATACAGTAAGATTTGAGCTATCTTCTACAGCAAATGGCTCATTATTACTACTAATAGAAACCATTCAAGAATTAACAGACCACACGCCAAAGGATTTGGCTGGCTGGCATATATGCCTTGATCTATTAGCTAATGTCTTGAATGGTATTGAGCACCAGCATTTCCCAATGGAAAATTGGCAGCAGCACTTTGTTGAATATCAGAAGCTTACAGAGGCAGTAAAGCTTTCTTAGCTTGGGAATGTTTATTCTTGCTTCGTGGGTATTTACTTCGATTCCGCGGGTAATCTCCTTAACTTCGCGAGTATTCATCGCTATCCCCCTTTAACCATAATAAAATCCTAGAGCTTCAACTGCTCTAGGATTTTTTATTGATAAAAGGCTGTAGCAATTTCTAATGCTTGTAAAGGGTCTTTTATCATATCGAGTGTGTAAACAAGCTGTTCATCCTGCCAAACAATTAAATTGCCTGATTGATAAACATCTAGCTGTGCCATACCATACTGCTTTGGAATAGGGAGCATATGGCTTTCTAAATATTCAACTGCCTGCTTTGCAAGCTGTGTACCTGCCTCTGGGTTATCTGTCCGCGTATGTGTAGCAAGTGCCCAGCGTCCCTCGTTCCAGCCTGTCCATAATGATCCCGCTCCTGCATCCTGATAGCCTGTGATATTGTAGCCAAGGTCCACTTCTTGCCCTCCATTTTGGCTAAAATTATCAAAAGCCACTTGTGTGCTTGCTCCTTCCATACTTTGATATTGCTTCACTAACAGCCTGCAAATTACTGTTGCTGAATTTTTTAGTCGAATATCATTAATAGGTAAATCTTCTTTACTTTCATAAAAAATAATCTCCACCTGATTTTCTTCAACCTTTGTTGTTGCTGTTAAAAACGCACCTTCTGCCACTGGTAATGTTGTTGGCATGTTAAGGGGTATAGCTGAATGTAGCTCCTCTTTTATATACTGAAGAACTTCAATAGGTGTTTTACTATTTTCATTACTAGGCTGTGTTGTAGATATCTGATCTGAACTCTCGTCTATTTGATGCTGTTGTTCATTAGTAGAACAGGCACTTACAATACCAATACTTAATATAAACATAATAAATATTGTTCTTTTCATTATGCTAACCTCCATCTTTTTACTATTTTCCCCTGATGAAGGTTAGCTTAAACATTAGACTACTTTAGTGCATTGATTTGCTTTGTTAAGTCATTAAACTTTTGATCAAGCATGGCATAATCCTTATCTTTCGCCGTTAAAAAGCTTAGTTTACCCAATATCTCTTGTCGCTCTGTTTCAAGCTTTAGGCGTAGAGCTTCTTGATCATCAGCCTGCTTTGGTGTAGTAGCCATCCACTTTTTCTCTACACGTTGATCG
Source organism: Lysinibacillus sp. FSL K6-0232 (assembly GCF_038008325.1). Taxonomy (NCBI): domain Bacteria; kingdom Bacillati; phylum Bacillota; class Bacilli; order Caryophanales; family Bacillaceae; genus Lysinibacillus; species Lysinibacillus sp. FSL K6-0232. The sequence continues at coordinate 3,824,740 of NZ_JBBOYW010000001.1, forward strand.
CGAAGCTCCCATACGTCATTTGTTACCTTCTCTAAAAAATAGCGATCATGTGACACAACAAATAATGTGCCATTATACTGTGCAAGTGTATGCTCTAACTGTTCACGTGAAGGTAGATCAAGGTGATTGGTTGGTTCATCTAAAATAAGAACATTTTTATCTTCTAAAATATAAGCCATTAGTTTACATTTCACGCGCTCTCCCATACTCATATCACCAATCGCAGATGTCCAATGTGTAGCTGTAAACCCTAGATTTTTCATAAGATTTCGAACCTTACCTTGCTCCTCAAATGTTGCTTTATAGAAATATTGCGCTGGTGTTTGGTCAAGTGGTAAATCAAAGACCTCCTGTGTCAAATAGCCAATATTTGCAGCAGGAGAAAGCCATATTTCGCCATCAGCCTCTAACTGACCTAAAATCACCTTTAAAAAGCTTGTTTTTCCACTACCATTCTTACCTGTAATCGCAATTTTATCACCATATTGGGCTGTAATCGTAACATCTTTAAATAATGCGCGTTCACCAAAGCTCAACGACAAATGCTTTGTTTCCAACAGGCGCTTGCCAACACGCTGATTTGTACCTAAGGAAAAACGAACCTCTGCCTCTGGTGCTACAGCCTCAACCTTTGCCTTTTCAAGCTCTGCCTCCAAGCGTTTTTTCTTTGATTTCACCTGTGAATCCAGGCGCTTCGCCTTCACACGATGATATTCTTTAAAGCCTTCTAGCTTCGTTGATTGTGCATGACCCTTTTGCGACCAAGCTGTTAGCTCCTGCATTTGTGCCTCAATACGCGCAATATTTTTTTGTTGCTTGTCATAGGCTCGCTGCTGTGTTAATCTTCGATGCTCCCGTTCAGCCATATAGCTTGTATAGTTACCACTATGCTCAATTAACGTTTTCTCCTCAATCGACCAAATTTTTGTGGCAACCTTATCTAAAAAATAACGATCATGTGATACAAGAATAATCGTTCCCTTATAATGCTGTATTTGTTCAATTAAAAAAGCGGTACTTTGTTCATCTAAATGGTTCGTGGGTTCATCTAATAATAGCAATTGAGCATTCTGTGAAAAACCTTCTGCAAGGCGCATTTTCAGCTTTTCTCCACCACTTAATGCTGAAAATGCTATATTTGGAACCTGCCATTTTGCCAGCAAATCTGCTTCCTCTGTTGAAATATCCAGCCTCTCAAAATAAGCGAGCTCCTGCTCAACATAGGCAATCTTTGTCGTTCCCAGCCCTTGAATCTCTCCTGCTGTTGGCAATAATGCTCCCTGAAGCAACTGCAATAATGTAGATTTTCCAGCACCATTTCTACCAATAATGCCAATAATCTCTCCTTGCTTCACTGTTCCTGTCACATGCTCAAATAATAATGTATCCTTTATGTCATAACGAACATTCTGTAATTTTAAAAGCTCTTTCATCATATCCATCCTCTCAAGCTGGAGGAACAAAAAAATCCCTCCAAGTATTTTGGAAGGATTAGTCGCGACAATATCATACGTCATTCATAACTCCAATACGAAAAATACTGTGCTTTCTACTTTGTATATCAAAGAGAGAACAGGCAGTTTTTAGGTATTGAAGCTGCTATATATAGAAAATGGGCGGACTAATCCTATTTTTGTTGTTTGTGAAATATAAAATTTCATATGCAAAAAATAAGATTAGTTATTCATTAGCCACCCATCGTCCCTTCATCTTTTGTTACCATCATTGTAACACCATTTTTGGAAAAATCAATGCTAGCACTTTATTGAAAACATTCATAGGAACGAATTTGATTTCTTATAATTGTACGGAAATGCCAGCCATATCTACGACTCCAACGGAACCCTACTATAAACTCTCTCCCTATAGCAGTTGGATAAAACCAAAAGCTTCTACCATTGTTCATCCAAATATACGTATTTCTAAATAAACAGGCTCGGATTCCACTTGATCCTACTCGCCATGCAGGAATTGGCGGCGAAAAGCCTGGCGGTGTACTCATTGGCATTTGCCCTGCTGGCGGTGACCCAAAATGGGACGGTCCAAAGGATGTTGTTTCAAAATCATCATAGTCATCCCAGCCACTTCTTATAAAATTGCCATCTCTAAATGGATTATTATACACATAAACCCTCCTTTTACATTACTCAATATATGTAAAAGGGCACTTAACCATTGAGCCATTGCCTAAACACATATTCGGGATGTTTTACATTGAATATCCAACCTTACCTCATGGGTAGACTAGAGGAAATTTTATTTGAGGTGATTAGCTTGACCATATCAAAAATAGATGAAGAAAAAAATCATCATCATGAAAACCGCACTCACTATAAGCAACGCAATATGTGGACGGGTATATTATTTGGACTTGGAGCAGTGGCTTTTATCGATGAAGCTCTTTTCCATCAATTATTGCATTGGCATCATTTCTATGATAAATCTACAACAAATATTGGCTTAGTATCAGATGGCTTATTTCATGTATTTAGCTTTTTTGCTACGATTGGCTCAGCTTTTTTACTCGCTGATCTTCATCGAAAGCATGCATTTTGGTTGAAAAGATGGCTTGGGGGTATTTTTCTTGGGGCTGGTATATTCCAGCTATATGATGGAATTATTCAGCATAAGCTGATGAGGCTTCATCAAATTCGCTACAATGTCAATATTCTTCCCTATGATGTTGTTTGGAATGTAGTAGCGGCTATTTTAATCGTTATTGGCATTATTCTATTAGTCCAAACTAATCAAAAAGGACATTAGGGGGTAGTTACTCATGCATGCTCACACTCAAAATTTCCCTATTATTGTGCAGCTCATACTGGCTGTGCCATTTCTTATTGCCCTTATTGCCTATATTGTAGCTGTTATTCTTTCCAATCAACATAAAAAGCAATGGCCTTATTTCCACACCATATGCTGGATTTTCGGCAATTTATGTGCCATCTCCACTGTTATTGGTCCATTGGCATCGCTAATGCATCATCATTTTGTAGCACATATGATAGGGCATCTACTGTTTGGTATGCTTGCACCACTTCTGATGGCATTAGCAGCACCCATTACGCTCCTATTAAGGACTTTACCAGTAAATATGGCACGTGCACTTTCTCGTACAATGAAAAATCGTTATTGTCGTTTTATTCGTAATCCAATTATTGCCTCAATATTAAATGTAGGCGGCTTATGGCTGCTTTATACAACGCCACTCTTTGACCTTATGCATAGCAGCTTACTGTTATATGTATTGATTCATATTCATATTTTTCTAGCAGGCTATGTGTTTACAATTGCCTTTATTTATATTGATCCAACTCCACATCCATACTCGTATATTTTTCGCTCACTTATATTATTAATAGCATTAGCAGCACACTCTATCTTATCAAAATATATTTATGCATTTCCCCCTTGGCAGGTACCAGCTGAGCAGGCAGAGCTAGGCGCCATAATAATGTATTACGGTGGTGACACCATTGAAATCATACTTATTGTCATTCTCTTTTATCAATGGTTTAAAAGCACAAGAAAATCTATCCGACTAAATCGCATTCCTGTTTAGTCAGATAGATAGGATTGGATAATTCGCCAATCCTCTAATTTCTCAGCAAAGGATTTAATATTTTTTCCTGGTATCGGACTCGTTGATGGCATTTTTTGATAGGTTCTCCCCTCTAAAAGCTCTAAGCCAAGATGCTTTTTAAAAACCTCAAATGCCTTCGCCCCATTAAAAAGCACCAATTGAATATTAGGGTAATTTTCAAAAAGTGTATGAAAATCATTTGGCTTTTCATTACGAATTGCTGCATCTAGACTTCCTTTCCGCTCACACATTTCAATAGTATCCCAAAGACCAATCGCATTGCTTTTTAATAATGCGATTCTCTCGTCATACTCCTCAGGGATAGCTGTTCCTAATAGTTCGCCGATGATAGGCCAAAAGTGATTGCGTGGGTTACCATAGTATTGTTGCTTTTCTAATGATTGCTTCCCCGGCATTGAGCCAACAATTAACACCTTTGTCGATGCATCTACAACTGGCAATAAGACATTTTTTATTGCTTGTGACATTACCATCACCTCTTCCCTTATTGTAAATAAATATTGTGCCTCTTACCATTTTTAAGCCCTTTCTTGAATTTATGTTAGACTTATTATTAAACAATCATCTATACAGAGGTGAAATATGAAAAAATGGATTCAATCTCTTACAGCTAAAATGATTTTTTTAATTAGCATTCTCATTCTTTTTATATGTGGGATATTTGTCTATCTTTTGCAGACACATATTCGTGATATAACGGAGGAGCAAATGGGTATAGAAGCCTTACATATTGCTAAAACAGTTGCTTCCATGGAGGAGATTATTGCTGCTTTTAATGAGGACAATCCAAGTGAAGTGATTCAACCAATTGCAGAATCGATACGTACTGATATTGATGCAGCATTCATTGTTGTAGGCAATGCTGAAGGTATTCGTTATTCACACCCTATTACAGATAAAATTGGCAGTACAATGGTTGGTGGCGATAATGATGCTGTATTAATTGATAGACAAGCATATATATCAAAAACAATGGGATCATTAGGTGAATCAATTAGAGGCAAAGCACCAATTATACAGGATGATAAAATCATTGGTGTTGTTTCTGTTGGCTTTTTAACAAACAATATTAAGGCAATTATTGATAGCTATATGCATAAATGGAGCACATATATCATTATTATTCTTTTAGTGGGTATACTTGGTGCTATTGCTATATCCATTTATATTCGAAGATTATTATTTAATATGGAGCCTAATCAAATCGCTAAATTATACCAGCAAAACAAGGTAATATTAGAAACAACCGAAGAGGGAATCATTGCAGTTGATCAATGGCATCAAATTACAACGATTAATAAAAGTGCCTATGAGATACTTGACTCCACGCATCATAAATCATTACCAGAGTGGATGGGTACAAAAATTGAGCATATTTTCACACCAAAAATTGTTGAAGAGGAAGTTATTCATAATTTAGAGCTTCCCCTTGAAAAGCATATTATTATTTTAAATAAAGCTCCTTTAGTTGATAAAAAAAGGAAAATTGGTTCATTATATACCTTTAGAAAAAAGGTGGATATTCAAAAAATTATTGATGAATTAAAGCAAATTAAGCAATATGCAAATGTCCAACGAGCATACACGCATGAATTTGCCAATAAGCTGCATATTATTTTAGGCTTGCTTGTCCATAAGCATTACAACGAAGCCATCGAGTTTATTAAAGAAGAGCAAAATATCCAGCTTAAAAATCAAGCCTTTTTAAATAGTAATATTACATCGCCGCTTTTATTGGCTTTAATACAAGGAAAAATTGCAGAAGCTGCCGAACTTGGCATTAAACTGGAGCTTCAAGATATTCCTTCAACAATACAATTATCGAAGCAACAAGAAAATGCTCTCTTAACGGCACTTGGCAATGTGCTACAAAATGCAATTGAAGCTTTAAAAAATGTCACGCTTCCTGATAAACGAATTCAGCTATCTATTAATGATTATAAAAATCATTACTTATTGGAAATTCAAGATAATGGACCAGGCATTAACAATGATGTGTATGATCACATCTTTATAAAGGGTACTTCTACAAAAAAGGGCATGGATCGTGGACATGGTCTTGCTATTAGTAAGCAAGCCCTTCAAGAAATCAATGGCGATATTGTATTAGATACAGGTGATTTACCTGGAGCATGCTTTTTAATTTTCATTCCGAAAGGAGGCAATGAGCATGACACCGTTACAACACGTATGGATTGTTGAGGATGATTTTAGAGTAGCTAAAATTCATGCAGACTATGTCCATGCTATTAAAGGATTTAGTGTCACTGAAAATTTGCGTACAGGTCAAGAAACAATTGATAAGCTAAAGACTGCAGCTCACTTACCAGCAGTTATATTAACAGATTTATATATTCCTGATGTTGAAGGTAGCTCATTAATCGCTCATATACGTCATCTCTACCCTTCTATTAAAATTATCGTAATATCAGCAGCAACTGAAATAAAACTAATTAAAGAAGTGATTAATTTAGGCATTTTGGATTATTTAATCAAGCCTTTTGAACAGCAGCGGCTTCAGCAGGCATTCAATAAGTATTTGCAGGAGCTTTATTTATTTCAAAAAAGCACAAATGTTACACAGCAGGATATTGATTCGCTATTTTATTATGAATCGACCGCTAAGCTGGCAGCTGAAGACACATTTGTGAAAGGCATTGATTTGCATACACTGCAGGCTGTTAAAAGCATTTTTGAAGAATCAAAAACAGAGGAGCTTACAGCCTCACAATTAAGCGAGCTGATTGGCTCTAGCCGTTCGACAGCTCGCCGTTATTTAGAATATTTAGTAAGCGAGCAGTTTTTACAGACAAAGCTTATTTATGGTTCTGTTGGAAGACCTGAACGAAAATATGTATACTGTGAAACTTATGAACAAAATTAATCATATGTTCTTTATTTAACATATGATTATATTATTCTCCTCTCCTTTACACTATGTTATTTTTTTAAATAATCTGAAATAGTTGTTATTATAAGGGAGGAGATATTTTGAGTTTAAGTATAATTGGTTTTTTAACCATTATTATTATTGTTTCACTACTAATTAGCGGTCGTGTATCACCACTTGTTGCAATGGTTATTCCGCCTATTATTGCCGCATTAATTGCTGGCTTTAGTTTTGATGAAATAGGAGAATTCTTTACTTCTGGATTAACCTCTGTGATGAGTGTCGCTGTAATGTTTATCTTTGCGATTATTTTCTTTGGCATTATGCAGGATACTGGTTTATTCGAACCATTAATTAATAAAATGATTGCGCTTTCAAGAGGGAATATTATTACTGTAGCAGTGATTACAGTGCTTATCTCTGTCGTTGCACAGCTTGATGGTTCTGGAGCCTCTACATTTTTAATTACAATCCCAGCCTTATTACCTTTATATTTACGATTACGCATGAATCCATATTTATTACTGTTGTTAATTGCTGGGTCTGCTGCAGTGGTCAATATGATTCCTTGGGGTGGACCATTAGGTCGTGTGGCATCTGTATTAGAAACAGATGTTACTGAATTATGGTATCCGTTGATTATTATTCAAGTAATTGGTATTGTGTTAATGTTAATTTTAGCTGTCTTTCTTGGTATTAGAGAGAAGAAACGTATTCTTAAGCAATATGGTACACTTGAAATTGCTGCTGAGGATCAAGTAGTAGGTCAAGGTATCATTGCAACAGAGGTAGATACAAGCTTACAACGCCCAAAATTAATATGGGTGAATGCCATTATTGCTATTGTTGTCCTTAGCATTTTAGTGGCAGGTATTTTACCAGCAGGACTAGCCTTTTTACTTGGTGTAGCCATTGCGCTACCAATTAACTATCGTTCACCTAAAGAGCAAATGGCACGTGTACAAGCACACGCTCCAAATGCCTTAACAATGGCATCTATTATTATTGCAGCAGGGTTATTTTTAGGAATTCTTAATGGCACAGGTATGTTAGTAGCCATCGCTAATGATGCTGTAAATATTTTACCAGCGTTTTTATTATCTTATTTACATATCATTATTGGTGTACTTGGTGTACCATTTGATTTGTTATTAAGTACAGATGCGTATTACTTTGCATTATTCCCTGTAGTGGAACAAATCGGATTATCTTTTGATATTGATTCTCTTTCAACTGCCTATGCCATGATTATTGGTAATATTGTTGGTACATTTGTATCACCACTTGCACCAGCAGTTTGGCTAGCGCTAGGTTTATCTGGCTTAGAAATGGGCAAGCATTTAAGATATTCCTTCTTCTGGATGTGGGGATTAAGTATCCTTCTATTATTTATCGCTGTAGGACTAGGCATTATTACTATTTAATAATTGATCAAAAACCAGCTACTATCTGCAATGGTAGCTGGTTTTATAATGGAAAATCTGAGCCTATAAGTATATCCTGTGAAGACATTAGCAAAAGATTTTGTAAGGAATGCTTTTTAATATACGATTGCACAATCGCATAGCCAATACAGTAACCAATCCATGGGGGAAGCTTGCCGCCATATAAAAATTCAATATGGTTTTCTAACCCTTCAAGATGAATATTCGCTAAAAAATCTTTCTTCCATAGAGCAAGCATATGATCAAATGTATAATTATTTAACCAAGGTGCTAGCCATTTCTCACCATAGAGCTCCTTTACTGCACTTTCTGCTAAACCCTCCAAAATAAGCGAATCCAATAATGTCATGTCCTGTAAAGACTTATTCAAATAGTGCATACGGCAAACATGATGATATTCATGTGCCAATAATGCCTGAAGCTCCTGCTTCTCAAGCTTAGCAATCAATAGAAACAGTGCATTTGGATAAGCAATGCCGTTTTTATTTGTTATTGTTTGCTTAGCTGTTAAAGGAAAAATATAAATAGGTATGCTAGGCCCGCTCCACTTTTCTTTTAATTTTCTATACTCCTTTTGCACAACTTGCCAACTATTTTGTTCTTGCAAGCTCTGGATATCAATTATTTCATCAGGTTGGAATAATCCCTGCTGTAATAGCTCAAATTGTATTTCCTCCAATGAGCCATGATAAAAAACTTCTAGTAAATGACGACAAAGTATAGTGCGCTGTAACATTTCCCCATTCGCCAAGCCACTTGCCTGTTGTTGTATGACAAAGTTATGCAGCCATATATCTGTTGGCTGAACAGTCATTCTTCTCTCCCCCCTTTATAGCTTATGCCTTATTAGACAATCGGCTAATGATAAATGCATGAATTTGCATATATTAGCTTGTAACAGTGTAGAAAGGAGGGATCGTTGTGAGTCCAGCTGATGCTTATAATCTTTGCTGTCAATATCATGGTAAGCGTGTTAGAATTACGGATTCATCTGGTAAAGTACATGTTGGAGAAATTACAAAAGTAGATAGAAGACAAGTATGGATTCTACCGGATAGAAGATATCGCGGTTACGGCTTAGGCTTTTGGGGATTCGGAGGATCAGGCTTTGGCTATGGCATTGCACTAGGGGCTATTTTAGGTATTGCCCTTGCACCCATTATCTTCTTCTAAATATAGCCAACGCTTTTCATATGAAAGGGCGTGTCTAACAATACTTGATCAGACACGCCCTTTCACTTACTGGACTTGCTCTTGCTGCTGTTTACTTTTAATCAACTCGGATACTGTGACAAATGTATAGCCTTGCTTTTTTAAAGCAGGGATTATTTCTTCAAGTGCCTTAATCGTTTGTGTACGATCTCCACCACCATCATGAAATAAAATAACGTCCCCAGGCTTTGTCCCCTTCATCACCTTTTGAATGATTTTCTTTACGCCTGGCTGCTTCCAATCCTGTGTATCTTGATGCCAAGACCACATAACAACCTGATAGCCATCCTTTACAGCAGCATTAATCATCGCATCTGTATAGTTTCCACCAACAGGACGGAATAAAACTGGGGAAAATCCAGTAATACTATAAATCGTATTATTTGTTTGTCGAAGCTCTTCTCGCAGTTTATTGATGGAAGCCTTAAATGGGTGTGTATACGTATGATTTGCTAATTCATGCCCCTCTGTATAAGAACGTAAAACAAGGTCTGGATATTTTTCAGCATTTTTGCCAATCATAAAAAAGGTCGCTTTTGCATCATATTTTGCCAATAAATCCAGCACTGCCGCAGTGTATTCAGGATGCGGTCCATCATCAAAGGTAAGCGCAATAATTTTATCTTGTGTGCGAATATCCCACACAACCTCACCTGTTTCCTCATAATAATGTCGACCTTTATCAGCATGGCTTTTCTGCCCTACAAAAATGCCCGAGATGATTAACAAGCAAATCGTCAATACCAATACATATAAACGTGTCATAGCATCACCTCCCAAGTTCAAATTCACAAAACTCCGTCAACTTACTATTTGCGAATTGCAGTGAATTATACTTGTGAAGGTTTAGCCGCCCTGCTATTGTATAATGGTTTTGGGAGGGAGTGGCATGAATAAATTATTAGTAGTTTTTTATTTCATTAGCATTATTATAACCGCTATCATTTTTGCTTTAATCAATGTTTTGACGGGTCCTGTTTTGCTAGAGCGATCTTCCATTAGCAATGGCAATCCAGGGCTTTTCCCCCTTATCTTTTTAACGCCCTTTTTGATAATTTCAATAATAGGAACCTTTAAGCTTGCTATTATGTTAGCTAGAAAAATGTTCAAGACTGTACAATTTTATTTAATGATGATTTGCTTATTAGTTTTTTCAAGTGTGATTTATTGGCTTACGTTTAAAGAAGCCCAAGCATTACGATTATTTATTTTCCAACATAATCATTCCGTTACGGAGATTGCTGAAATTCCTCTGCTAAACACCTATTCAAATGCTATTTTTTTCAATGGCTGGACATTGCTTGCACTCCTATTTACAGCGAGTGGCATCGCTTATATATGGACATTTATTCAACATCGACAGTAATCTTTTAATTTTTTAAGAAAATGTTGAACACCTTACTTGTCACTTCCATATGTATATAAAGAAAGGGAGTGATTTTGATGGTGATTATTGAGCCTATTATGATTAAAGGTCATTTTTTCACTGCAGTAACTGTTCAATTACCTAAAACAACACTACTAACCATTTCGAATAATACAGGCTACATTATGTGTGGAGCACTTGATGTTGGCTTATTAAATAGCCGCTTAGTTGATCGGAAAATCATTGCTGGTCGCGCAGTAGGAGTAAAAACAATTGATGAGTTGTTAACAGCTCCATTAGAATCGGTTACTTATGAAGCAGAGCAGCTTGGAATTACAGAGGGCATGGCAGGTGTGGAAGCATTACTAAAAATGATTTAAATAGGTTATTACAAAAGCGTCGGTGTGGACTAGACGCTTTTCTTTTCGTCGCTGAATAAGCCTATTAGCCCTTTCCCATACTAAGGATAAAGGGAGCGTGCCAGCATGAATCATCATAAACAATTACAAATACATGTCACTCTACTTATTATTGTGTTACTGGTTTTTATTTGGTCTGTTATTCAACCATCTTCCTACCTTGATTGGCTTGCTGAAGTCAGCCCTGGCATAATTGCAATCATTATAGTAGTTGCCCTCTATCGTAAATTCCGCTTCACCACATTGTCTTATTTTATTATTGCTTTATTAGCTATTCTTACTTTTATTGGTGGACATTATACGTATTCAGAAGTTCCACTTTTTAATTGGATAAAGGATGAATTTCATTTACAGCGCAATCATTATGATCGCTTCGGCCATTTTTTAAAAGGTTTATTAGCGATTGTTATCAGGGAAATATTAATTCGTAAGACACCTCTTACAAAAGGTGCTTGGTTAACAGGTATCACAATTAGTATTGTGCTCGCTATTGCTGCCCTTTATGAAATCATTGAATGGCTAAGCACAAGAATTTCTAAGGGCAGCAAGGGAGCGAAGGATTTTTTAGGGATGCAGGGTGATCGTTGGGATGCACAATGGGACATGTTTTTAGCCCTGTTGGGAACTATTTTAGCATTGCTTGTCCTAACAAAGCTTCATAATAAATTATTAACAAGGCTAAACAAATAACAAGCTTTCGCATAGCATGAATAATGATCTTATAAAAGGAGGGATTCTATGTACTATGTACAAACTCAGCAGCCATCACGGGTAATTACTGTCACTGGCAATGGACAGGTAATGGCTGCTCCAACTTCTTCCCAGCTACAAATTGAAGTCCAGACACGGGGAAAAAATGTTCAGCAGCCTCAACAAGATAATGCCACAATAATGAGGCAAGTTATTCAAGCATTAGTAGCGCTAGGTGTTCCAAGGGAAGATATTCAAACAGCTACATATACAATTACACCGCTGTACAACTATGAGGATGGTCAACAGATTTTTAATGGCTATGAAGTTATAAATGCAATTATTGTGAACACTTCCGATTTAGATAATATTGGCTTCATTATTGATACAGCTATCGAAAATGGTGCTAACCGTATTGCCAATATCCAATTCAACGTGAATCAGATGGATGCTTATTATCAGCAAGCGTTAACCTTAGCTCTTCATGATGCACAAATCAAAGCAAAAACCATTGCGGATACTATGCGTATCGCATTGCCACCACTTCCCATTGAAATTACAGAGGAGCAGGCTAATACGCCTATTCTTTATCGTTCCATGGCTGATTCCTCAGGATTTACACCTATAGAACAGGGACAAATTCCTGTTCATGCTACCGTTCGTGTCAAATTTCAATACTAAGAAAAATTTATTAATGTATTTTTTCAATATAAGGATTATCATCCGCTGCTTTGATTACAATATCGAAATACTGGCAATACAGATGTATAAACAATTCATACTGAATACGTCGTTCATTATGTGACTGCCTTAAATAATTGATATCTGTCCCTCTTTCCATAACATCTCGACTTGATCTTCTCTTTAGCTCTGTAGCTTCATCTGTATAAGATAACTTTTTAAATCAAACAACAATGGGTCGATAAATGCTATACTCATACCTGCTACGATCGTTAGTGGTTTTTTGGATGAAATAACAGCACCTTTTAAATAATGTGTATCAATTGTTAATCAATTACGCTCCAGCGTAATTGCGTTCGGATTTTTTCGAGTTCACTTGAAAAGCTCCCCCACTACATTCATGAAATTACATGGCAAGTCATATATTGAAACATCATAAATTGCTTTCACAAGGAGGATTCAATGCAACCTAAAAAATTGCGCTTACGGAACATACAGCGTCTTGCTTATGAAATTACGGACGAGATGCATAAAGACAGGTATCGAACTGACATGCATAAACTGATTCCAATCATTGATAATTTAGCTCGAGCCATTAGTGATTTAACGGATTCTACTGGACAATACTCATTAGATTATGTAGAGGAAAAAGTGAAAAATGCTCATGCACTTTTATTTAGCAAAGAAAAGGTAGATATGTATTCATAAGAATAAGGGAAAAGGGTAACCATATAACTGGCTACCCTTTTATGCATTAATGCGTTTCAGGTTCAAATGTTTTACAGTCTGTTTCCTCACTATTGGAAGCTTGTTTTCCCTTTTGGCTAACAACATAAATTTTTTCTGCTGTACATTTGTTACCAGCGTCCCAAAATGTGCAGTTATTGACCTCACAAAGAATTTCTTGTGTCATCATTTCACACCTCCTCTTTGTTAGCTTTAACAAATTAGAGGCAATCAATACGTTTTATCTATTCTTTTGATTTACTAACATTTCCTTTTTATTCAATCATGCTAATTATTACTTTTTCATATCTTTCAACATTCGTGGTAACTATATAAATTAGTTGTCGAGTGGTATCAATTCTTCTTATCCACTTCATAAAATATAAAGAAAAAAGATAAGATAAATATTATGAAAAACCATATTATTCGTGATGTTGAAATGATATTCCCAAATGACTCTTTATCTAGTTTATAGAACAAAAAAGTTGCTATAGTGCTTCCTCCAACTGCAAACATTGAAATGATGATTGCGGAAATAGCAGAAACAAATATTCGTTTAACAGTGATAGAAATACTCATCACACCTCCCTCTATAATTAGATTTCAAGTGTCAGTAGAGCCGCCAGAGTGGCAAGCATAAACTTTGGTGTTGAGCCTAGTAATATTTAGAGGTAATTCAATTTCTAGTCCCTTATTTTATTCATTATTTTGAAGATTCTTTTTTATGATATTAACAGCAACACTTTATTCCATCTGAAAATCTAAATTAGCTGGGTGTTTTGGCAAAGATGTTTGCGTTAGCATATTTGTCGATGGCACTTTCTCGTCAACCTCCTCCAAACGAAAACCATCTGCCCAAACTTTACCAGAGCCAATTAACAAGACACCAAAATAAATGGAATCACTTTCTTCAGGCACATCTAACACGATTGAATAATGATTCCAGTCAGTAGTCCCTGTAACAGCACGTTGATCCATATTATCAAATTGAATTGTATCTCCCATACTGTTATCAATCCGCATCCACGCACCACATTTGGCTGCATCTACCGTCTTTAAGTAGCAGGACATTTTCAGTCGCTTCCCCTTATAGCCTGCTGCAAGAAAGCCTTGCATCATTGTAGCAAATTGCCCGTTATTTGCATTTGCGGTTGTGGAATATAATACACCTGACCGCTTTCCTGAATGAAATACTTGATCATCTGTATGGAATTGATATAATTCTGGATTTGCACCACTCAACGTCCACCCCTTAACTTGTTCACTTGATTCCACCAACTTTTCCTCCTCCATCATATTTAATGATTGCATCAATTTCCGATATTTTCCTGGCGGCAAAGCATAAACCTCTTTAAAGGCTCTTGTAAATGCTTCTTGTGATTGAAATTGAAGTGTAACAGCGATCGTTACGATTGATGCATTGGAGTACAGCAAATAACTTGCAGCCATAGCAAGTCGACGCATTCTTATATATTCACCAATCGTCATCCCTGTTTCTTGCTTAAAAATACGGCTAAGATGGTATTTTGAATAGCCCGCATTGCCTGGCAGACAGTCAAATGAAATTTCCTCCAATAATTGTTCTTCAATATAAGCAATAGTTCGCTGTGTTGCTTGACTATACTCCATATCACTCACCTCATCTTTATCATAACGGAGAAGGAATCAAATTATTTGATAGCGATTGCTAAATTTAGCATTTTGTTTACGTAAGAATTCACTATTTTAAATGGTTTCAGCCTATAGCTTGACCTTTAATAAAATGCCACAGCTTCCTTTTATACATCTAAGAAGGTATGGTCAAAATAAGCTTTAAAATTAGGATAAAGATATTTTAACGATGCTTGGATATCGATATCTTCATCAAATAACATTTCATGATCAATCTCATAAATAGCACAGCCTTCTTCATCCTCTAAATGATTTACATCTATACAAAAAATACAACCGTATTCTGCATCCCAGCAAAACGGTAAGTAGCCTAGCTGACATAATGTAGGATTATACATATCTCGAATACTATCCAAAGGATTATGTACGCCTTGTTCAGGTATATGATCAAAATAATGATGGTATGTTGAAATAAATGCTTTATACCACTGCGGAAATTTCAAGTCAAATTCTTTTTCTAAGCCTTGAATATCTTGCTCTGTTACTTGAGAAGAAATTAATTTCCAAACTGACCATTCCCCATCAATATCCATTACCTTCATTTCCTCAGGCACATTTGGGCGCATCCATCTACAAAAGCCCTCATCAGAAATATGAGAATATCGGTCGTAATAAGCCTGAAAACCGCTTTCAATATATTGACGAATATTTATCATACAGCTCGCCTCCCTTTATCAAAACACCTAAAACCATTATGGCACATAAGATAAGATATCAGTTATAGGATAGGAGGAATTGCTTTGTATTACAATTCTTATCCGTATTTTCTTTATGCCTATCAGTATCCAGCCTACCAGCTTGCTATTAATCCGTTCCCACCTGTTGATACACATAAATTTAAAAATTCAGCTACACAAATAAAGGCAATCATGCAGCAAGCACAATTACTAACAGATAAAATTAATAGCTCCCAGCAATTTGCTCATGATTTAATGAATGCAGCGCAGCTTTCCAATAAAGCAAAGGTTGAACAATTAATTACATCCACAGGTATTACAATGAAATTTGAAACAAACTATACACCAGATAGCTTCCAAATACGCCTTATCAATAGTGGTTGCTGTGGGATCACATTAAATATGAATTGGTAAAATATTATCCTTGTATTCCTATCGAAGTTGTAAACAATAAAAATATATGTTAGAGTATTGATAATCATTATATCTGAAAATTCTTATATTACTTTTCTTATCAAGAGAATTAGAGGGAGCTGGAAAAGCAAGCTTCTTTATTTACCACTACATACAGAAAGCAGGGAACTAGATGTCAAACGAACTTTTACAAGCATTACAATTATTAAAATCTAAGCAATGGGTCGATTTAACACATACATTTGGTCCTAATTCACCGCATTTTTTTATGTTTGAGGATGCAAAATTTGAAACATTATTTTCTCATGATGATGGCTTTTTCGCCCAACAATTCACATTCCCAGGTCAATATGGTACACATATTGATCCACCCATTCATTTTGTGCGTGACACACGCTATTTAGAGGAATTAGAGTTAAAAGAGCTTGTTCTTCCCCTTATTGTCATTGATAAATCACAGGAAGCAGCGAACAATCACGATTTTACCTTAACAGTTCAGGACATTGTTGATTTTGAAGCACAGCATGGAGAGATTGAAGCAGGGGCATTTGTGGCACTGCGCACAGATTGGAGTAAACGTTGGCCTGATAAGGAAGCCTTTAATAATGCGGATGAAAATGGACATAATCATATTCCAGGCTGGGGCTTAGAGGCTTTACACTTTTTATTCAAGGAGCGCAAAGTGAGTGCCATTGGGCATGAAACATTCGATACCGATTCTGCTGTTGATTTTCGTAAAAATGGACAGCTTGCTGGTGAATATTTTGTACTTGAGCAAGACACCTATCAAATTGAGCTTATGACCAATTTAGATAAGCTCCCTACAAGAGGCGCGATTATCTTTAATATCGTACCAAAGCCAGAAAAAGCATCTGGATTCCCTGTACGCTCATTTGCAATTTTGCCATAATATAAAGCTGGTATGATTCTTGTCTTGAATCATACCAGCTTTAATATTTTCTCCAACTTTATGAGTATTCGCTCTAGCTTCACGGTTATTCACCCTGACTTCGCGAGTATTTCTTCTAGCTCCGCGGGTATTCACTCTCCTTTCGCAAGCATTCGCTTCAATCTCAAACGCTCTCCCTTATTTGTAGTTCATTTTCACTAAATCACAATAAACTCTCTATAATGTCCTTTTAAATTTTTGTACATATTTCGACAAACTTTTCTCAAACTATGTAACTTGCTTTAGCAACACCGATAAATACTGTTACAAGCATATTGCCAATAATAATTAACTAATGGCATCAGAATTATTTTTATTTTAATAATTCTAAAGGAGTATACCAAAGCACACAGAATTGTTAAAATAAAAGATAAGAAATTAAATATATTGAACGATAAATTTATTCGTATAAATAGAACAAAAGAAATAAAATCCTACGGCATGCAAAAGGAGTTGATTCTTATGGCATTTAACATTTATTACTATGAAAGTAATGTGGATTGTAAATGTTGCAAAAAGCGTTTTACAACCTATAAGGTGCGTCCTAATCGATATAAAATTATCGAGGAGCAATCTGATTTTATGCCTGTTTATGAAGGCCTTAATCCTTTGCTGTACGAAGTTGCCGTATGTCCACATTGCGGTTATGCCTACCATAAATCAATGACTCGAACATATGGACCCTTTATGTTGCTAATTGAGGAATTATATATTAAAGAGCTTCAAAAGCCGATGAACATCTGTCAGGAGCGCACTATTGATGATGCTATCACTAGCTTTAAGCTCGCTTATTTAGTGGCTCGTGCAGCCATGGAGGAAGCACTGCTAATGGCTAATTTCGCCTTAAAAATTGCGTGGCTGTATCGTTTAAAAAATGATCAGGAGTCCGAAAAACGTTATCTTTTTGCGGCTAGAGATTTTTACAGTAAATCCTTTGCATCCAATCAGGAGGGCGGGGAAAGAATTCAGTTTTTACATGCCGAATTAAGCCTTCGACTTGGTGATATTACTGAGGCAAAAAGAGGATTTTCACGCTTAATTGCCGATAAGCATGTGTCGCCAAAGTATCGTAAACTTGCACGTAATCGCTGGGAAAATTATAGATATGATGAACAGTCTGCAGCAGTTAATGAATGTGAGGAGGAGAGGGATAGTTATGTTGCTATTTCAAAAAAGAATTGATGTAAGAGAAGAAGATATATTTTCAGAGTTACATCATTTTTTATTAAGAAAAAATAATCGCTATTTAACAAATGATGAAGTTGTCGCTTTAACAGGTGTATCATCTGAGCTGCTATATAAATGGGTGAAATCTGGAAAATTAAAAACAGCCATCTTTCCTAACTTAGGTGCACCTTGTGAAAGATGTGGGCAAATTACACAAGCAAAAATTTGCATAAGCTGCTCCTCCTCAATTATTGGAACATTACAGCAAGAGGAAAAAGATCGTGCATGGTTTAATCAAATTCAACGCAACGCTAGAACAAGCACCTATCATTATAAATAAATAGAAGAGCATCTCCTGTTGAATTAGCATGGAGATGCTCTTCTATTTATGTGTCCATTGATATTGTATCCCATTGTTCATTGCGATAACCAATTAACCAAAATAAGCCTCTACGCCTTTCCATTACAACACTTTCATTTAAAGCTGCTGGCGCTGTTTGACCATTAATACGACTATTTACACAGGCCCAATGTAATCGGTAGATTTTATCAGCCTCATCCAAAATTTCTTCCTTACTACGCATAGCTGTTTGGGCATAAAATTGCTCGAATGTTTCATGGCGAGAAACAGCCTGGATCGCATATTCACAATTACATATATCATCTGGAAATGCTAATGTTTCTACAAGACCCAATGCCCAAATAAGTGTCCAATAGGCTTCATATTGCCATGTAATATTTACTGCCTCTTGTGCATCTGGATATTGTGCCTGCAGAAAGCTCTTTTCATTGTCCGTTAAAAATTGCTGTACATTATACTTATGCAGCATATTTAGAAAGAACTCTCTTGAATCCTCAATATTTCCGTTTTGTGCTACATCACAGGCAAATTGAATAGCAATTAATAAAGCTACTGCCCTTTTAGCAATATCCTCCTGACTTTTAAAAGCACAGTCCTCTACTGGCGGCAGCTGTGGCAATGATGCTACATAAGGTATCTCTTTCTCTGCTAAGAATGCAATCGTGTTATTTTTTCGTGCTTCTCCTTGTGCTGATGTTACCTCTTGGGCATTTATCATTTTTGTACAGGCATGGGGTCTAAAGTTCGAAGGCCCTGATTGTCCATTAGAATAAACAATAACCGAGCCATTTTGATCAAGCAAAGTACCCTCTGGTAAAAAGCCAACACCACCTATACTTGATAATAATTTTATTAATAGCTGCATATGGTCATCTGTTATTTCTTTATCCATCTCAACTGCAATCACTGTGTTGAACACAGATATTTGAATCATCACAAGTTCCTTTAGTTGTTCATCTTCAAAAGGAATATTGTTATAAAAGCCCATCATTCCAGGAATATTTTTGGCGAAATAATCAGGGTCTATCTCATCAGTAATCACATGAATAGTACCTCGATGCTTTTTAAACAGCCCCCTCGATTTCAATAAATAGCTACTAGCATTTTTTTCAACTGTCAAGTCTTGCGCCAATGTTTCTAAAATTTTATCCTCAATATCGTGTGTATCATTTTTAGAAGCAAATATTGTAAAATGATTCAAGTTATCTCCCCCTATTGTTTCAATACCCAGCTATCCAAGCTATTTAAAGCATGGCTAAATAGTTGTTTATTTTTTCGTAGTACCTCATGCTCTGCCCAAAATGCTAATAACGACTGCCACTTTTCTGCTTCTACATCAGTTGTTGGCACAATTCCTTGACGCATCATATAATCAATGGCTCGGATGGCAGTAAGCCTCTCTACTTCGTGACCGTTTAACCATTCAAGTAATAGCTCTGCGCTTGGCTGTGATTGCGCTAACAATGTATCCCACCCATCGATTGGAAAGGCGAGATAGTCTTTCATCCAATCGATAACACTTGGATGATGGAAATGGCGTAGACGATGTAAGGCTGTATAGCTAGTAATCCTATCCTTTTCAATATCCTGAAGAACTAAAGCTAGCCCCTCTTCTATTGGCAAGCAATAGACTGTTAAATAATCACGCAGGGACTCTGCTATGTCGCTATTCCCTTGCCATAGCTCCCTCACCCACTGCTCAGCCTTATTTGCACATACCTTTACTAGCACATCGCTCCATGCTTGCTGATGCCATAAGGATGAATCTTGCTCAAGCTTTTGACGCAATGCTTGATATACTTGTTCTTTATTGAATAATGAAAAAGCCTCCTGCACCTCGGGATCTTTTACACCATGCATAGAAACATAGAAAAGCAAGGATTCTAAGCTAGCTTTAGCCTGCTGTAAGCTTGACGTTCTGTATTGCTCAAACCACTGTAACCAAATTTGTGAGATGGCTGAATGTGGATTTAAGCCCGCAGCATCACAAAACTGGCGATGCTGCCCGCAATCCACCCCGATACAGCCTAAAGTCGTTACATGATCGACATAAGCATGGAAGCTTGGTGCAAGAAAATCGAATTCATCCTCCTCATGGCTCCAATACCAAATTGATTCATCCCTCAGCTTAATTAGCACAGCATCTCCATTATGCGCTGTGTAAAATTGTAAGTATTGCTGTTCATCTGGCTCCTCCTCGCCACCAAAGTCAGGAAAATATAAATCTGCCAAGCTCCATCCAAAATCACCTGAAGGCTTCTCTGTCAATTGAGTAGGAAGAATTGCTGTATCAGGTAAAGACCAGTAGAGATTCACTTGCTGAGCATATTTTTGTAATATTTGACGAAACTCAGTAGGAATTGGGATGCCAAGCTGCTCCTCAGCCTGCTGTAGCTCTTGCTCCGTCGCTACAGGCTGAATATCAATAGGATGCACAGAGGCTCCTTGCTGCTTTAATTGTTCGATTAAGCTATGCCAACGCTCCATCCACATAAAGCTTCACCGTCCTTATCCATTACGCCCCAGCGCAATTACCGCTGACGCTTCACTTTCGATACAAAAAGAATTTGCTGAACCAAAATAAATTCACTTCTATATCGTCAAAAACTGCTTCCAAATTAGAAGAAATAGAAAAATATGAATATTTTACTGACATCTAAAAGACAACCTACGATAAAGGGCTCACTTATAGGCGCTTATTGAATCTTTTGTACTTCCATCATAATTTTGGTGACATACTCTTCTTCGCGATCCTTCATGACAGCATCATAAATATATTCCTCATAAACATACTGACCTAATTGATAGCCTTGCTCATGCATAACCTTAAATAATCGGCTATATGTTTCGCCAAGCCTTTTAGAGGGGCCTATATGGTAGCCAATAATAACCTGCCCCTCTATTGCTTTAAAATAAGGATGCCCTTCTCTTGGATGTGGCTGCTCTATATATAAGTAACTATAATTATCATAATTACCCGCTAGCACTTGCTCTCTTGTTGTCATGCCCCCTATTGGATAGCCCGTATCTAACTGGGAGCGGTCTAACTCCTCAATAAAATCAGCTACAGCCTTGACAAACTGCTCCTCCGTAGAATTCTCGATATTTTTACTTAAATACAATGTTGCCTCTGGAAAATATTCAATGGTGATGTCATCAAAGTGAAGATGTAACGCTTCCTCTGTTGTTTTCATTTTGACATCAATAATACCCTCAATGATTTCTAGCTCTCGGCGCTTTTTTGCAACAATCTCCTTTTGCTGATGCATTAATTCTAAAAAATTTTCAGGTGATTTTTCTGCCATATACTGTTGAATATCTTTCAAGGACATGCCTACTGCTTTTAATAATTCAATGACACTAAAAAAATCATATTGTGCAAGGGAATAATAGCGATAACCTTTACTGTCCTTAATAGTAGGTGATAATAAGCCAATTTGATCATAATAAATTAATGTTTGTTTATTAACCTTACATATTTTGGCAAATTCCCCTGTTGTAAAATATTTTACATTTTTATTAAGCATTTTTGAGTTTCCTCCCTTGACTATATAGTAACTATATACTTTAGATTGTACCTATTCACATTAAAAATAGAAAGGTTTTGACATTTATGTTCACGGAGATTCGTGACATTACAGCTTTCAACAAACAGGAAATTTTAGCTTTATGTATCGCTGACAATCAACAGCATTTTATCGAAACAACGAGCCAATGTTTAGCAGAGGCAGAGAGGGATCGACATTTCACACCTTTAGGCTTGTACAAGGATAACACTGCTGTAGGCTTTGCTATGTATGGGGTATTCCCACATGACGACCACAGTCAACGTATTTGGCTTGATCGCTATTTAATTGATGAGCGTTATCAAAAGCAGGGTTTAGGTAAATACTTTTTACAACAGCTTATTCATTATTTAACAGTACAATTTAACTGTCAGCATATCTATTTAAGCGTTTACGACAACAACGCTGTAGCAATTCGACTTTATCAACAATTTGGATTTATCTTTAATGGTGAGCTAGATGATAAAGGAGAAAAAGTAATGGTGTTGGAGGTGCATAGACATGACAACCATTAATCCAATTGAAACAAGACCATTGAAGCCGTTGTTTTTATCATATTTATTCCCAGCCATGGTTGGTATGTTCTTAATGTCCGTTAATATTTTAGTCGATGGTATTTTCGTGAGCCATGGCGTGGGACCTACAGCCTTAGCAGGAGTCAATATTGCCGTTCCTATTTTCTCTATTCTGCTTTCTATTTCTCTATGGATTGGTATGGGCGGTGCTACGCTTTTCTCGATTTCTCTTGGCGAGGGCAATAAACAGCGAGCGCATCAGCTTTTTACATTGGCATTTCTAACAATGCTTGTTATTGTGCTCACTATTATTGGGCTACTATTGTTCAATCTAAAAGATATTTCCTATATATTTGGTGCAAGTGATGATACGTATCCATATGTACAGCAATATTTATATGTTATTTTGCTATTTGGTGTATTTTATACAATCGAAAATCTTTTAAGTATTTTTATCCGAAACGATGGTAATCCAAAGCTGGCAATGCTTGGTTTAATAACAACATCTGTCTTAAATATTATCTTAAACTATATCTTTATTTTTATGCTTGATTATGGTGTCACAGGCTGCGCCTTAGCAACAGCCATTGCTACAATTATCGGTATGTCTGTGCTTTGTCTTCATTTTTTCCGACCGCAATCTGAGCTAAAGTTTGTTACTTCATTTTTTAAGCTAGCAGACCTAAGGAAAATTTTTGCGATTGGACTGCCAAGCTTTATCGTTGAAGCTTCTGTAGCTGTAATTGTTATTTTATATAATGTAACCTTTTTACACTATTTAGGCGCAAAGGGTGTCACAGCCTATGCCATGGTCAATTATATTCATACAGTGCTGTTAATGATTTTTCTTGGGGTTGGTATGGCTCTGCAACCATTAGTTAGCTACCATCATGGTGCAAAATTAATGAAGCGGTTAACAGCCTTATTAAAAATTGGCGTGGCGACTGCCCTTATACTAGGGCTATTAATATCGATTATAGCAATGCTTATTCCTTCTCAGTTAATGGCTCTATTTGGCGACAGCACATTTGCAATTCGCAGTATGGCAGCGCAAGGCTTTGCTTATTTTGCGATCGGCTATATCTTTTTAGGCATCAATATGGTGTTTGCGGAATTTTTCCAATCCATTGAGAAAATTCGTCTTGCTACAATGATTATGCTATTACGAAGCTTTATTCTATTTATTCCAGCGCTATTTATCCTACCAAAGTTATTTGGCGCTCAAGCTATTTGGTGGACCTTCCCTGTAGTAGAGGGAGTAACGGCATTACTGATTTATTGCTATATTAAGAAAAAACCGCAAATTATTGCCCCCTTATAAAATAAAAGGAATCATCTCTTTATTGTAGATGATTCCTTTTTATAATGGCTTATCATTTGTCCTCTTGTATTGGTATAGGCTGCTGCTCCAGAGGCTCTGAGGAGTTAACACCTAGCACATCCAGCAGGAAGATAAATAGTGGAATACCAATGATTAGTCCCCATACACCAAGGAAGTGCTCTGAGAAAAGAATAACCATAAATGTATAGAAAATCGGTAAATCCGTCTTTGCGGACATAAGCTTTGGATTTAAAAAATACGCTTCAATCGCATGCAACACTGTTACCATCACTAAAATATAAACAATATACATTAAGCCACCAATGCTATAAGCAATAATACTCATTGGAATTAATGAAATAATAACACCTGCTACTGGCACTAACCCTAAAATAAAAATCATAATACCAAGAGCAATTAAATGTGGGAAGCCCATTATATAAAGCATAATCACTGATAGTACACAGTTAACAGCAGCAATAATAAACTGTGCCTCAATTACTTTTCCAAATGAGCGAATAAATACTTTTGAAAAATAGTGAAGCTCATCATATAAAGGTCCAACCTTACTATCCTTAAACTTTGCTGTAAATTCAATAATTCGTTTCTTCTCTAGTAGGATAAATAAGCTTAATATTAATGAAATCAAGATTTGCATAATGATTTTACCAATATTCGTAATATTTTTAAGAGTTATATCTACACCCTGCTCTAAATATTTACCAAGCTCAATTTTCTCAAAGGTTGGTGCTAAATATCTGGCAATCTCATTATCATCTGGATTAACATTAAAGCTTGCTATAAGATCAAAAAGCTGTGTGATTTGCTGTGTTACAACCGGCAAATACTTATAAATAACTGCTACAAT
The DNA here is from genome assembly GCF_038008325.1 of Lysinibacillus sp. FSL K6-0232. Lineage (NCBI taxonomy): Bacteria > Bacillati > Bacillota > Bacilli > Caryophanales > Bacillaceae > Lysinibacillus > Lysinibacillus sp. FSL K6-0232. The sequence goes on from NZ_JBBOYW010000001.1 coordinate 3,849,282, forward strand.
TGCACCAGCAAGTAATAAGTATAAGGTTACCGTAACTGCTTTTTCATTTAACGGTACATATCTCTTCATACTCTTTGTTGTTTTCGTAGCAAGCTGATTCATTAAATAGGTGATAATAAATGTCAGCAAAATAATATTGATCATACTACGCATTAAATATAATGCAACCGCAATGCCAAGTAAAAGCATAAAACGTTTAAAGCCATGGCTTCGGAAAAAATTATTCATTGATTCACTCCTTTTACAAAATGGCCTCGCTGCCTCTGCTACCTAGGGCTACACGCTCAAAATTGATTTACAACAATACGCATCATTCTTATGTAAAAATTTCCTCTTTATTAAGTATAGCCATATATCTTTAAGATAAGACGAAATTCATATTTCTTTAAAATTATTGTTTGAAGCTATAGATGGAAGTGAATTGTATGTTTTGTCAAATTAAAAAGTCTATATTTTATCCTTGTGAAAGCTTTATCAGCGTATAAGCCAACTCTATAAATCTATTATAACCCTTTAAATCAACATATCCAATTTGAAAGTTCTTTTATAATGGTATTTCTATAGAATTTTTACTAAACATTATTCTATGAAAATTGTAACAAACCTAACTTAAAGATTGATATTGAGGTAGAGGCTTATCAAAAGCTCCGCCATACCATTTTATTCTAATTGATATAGAAATATGTAATTTTTAGTTACTTCTAAAAACAAAGGAGCTGTTAGGGACATCAGCTTCTACTGACTTTCCCAACAGCTCCCATTATTTAAGCAGTTACTATTATGGTCGTTCTATCGCAAAAACCTCACCCATTTTTGCATAGTTTGATCCTGCAAGCCTGCTAACTGCTTGTAATTTGCTTGGATCAATATAACCTTCATGATAAATTGTTTCATCTATATGAAATTGGACAACTTCTCCAATCAATAAATCGCCAGTCTGCTCCTTACCATTCATCAATGGAATTGTTTGTACTAAGCGACATTCCATGCGCACCTTTGCCTCTTGAATACCGGGAACAGTTATTTGCTGACTATCCACTAATGTAAAGCTTGTACGTTCAATCTCACTTTCTGTAACAGGCAAGGATGCTGCTGTTTCATTTACCTGCTCCACGTTATCCTCATCTACAATATGCACAACAAATTGCTGACGATGATGGATATGTCGAGTTGTATCTTTTAAGCGTCCATTTGGTCCTTGAATCGCTAAAGAAATCATAGGCGGATTAGATGACACGATATTAAAATAACTAAATGGCGCTCCATTTACAACACCCTGCTCTGATTTTGTTGTAACAAAAGCAATTGGTCTTGGAATAATACTTCCAATGAGTAATTTATAGTTTTTGCGCTCTGAATTATTCTTAGGATCAATCGAAATCAAGCTCGCGCACTTTAATTGGAATTAATGTTCTTTCTAATTGTTCACGATGCTGCTCGTACTGAGGTGGTAGCATTAATTGACTTCCCATCGTTTCAGATGTTTCGTCATAAGCAAATCCAGGAGGGTCTGTAGCGATTTCAAATAAAATCTCGCCAGGCTCACGGAAATAAATCGCATTAAAATAATTACGATCCTTCACTTCCGTTACATGTTGCCCATGATTCATCACATATTTTTGCCACTCTAAATGATCTACATTATCCTCGGCTCTCCATGCAATATGATGAACCGTTCCTACGCCCATTTGACCATGTAAACCTGTTATCATTTTTACATCAACCGTATTGCCAATATCTGCATTTGATTTGAAACGAATATAGTCGCCTTCTGCCGCTACTTGCTCAAGACCCATTACCTCTGTTAAAACCTTTGCTGTTTCTTCAGGATGACTTGAATATAAAGTAGCTCCGGCAAAGCCTTTAATTGCAACTTTAGGTGTTACCTCGCCAAATGTCCATTCATTTACTGCGCCTGCAGCACGTGCAACGAGTTCAATATGCAAGCCATGTGGATCATCGAATTGAATAACTTGTTCACCAAAACGTTCTGCTTTGTGGAAAGGTATCGCAAACTTTGCTAAGCGGTTAATCCAAAAAGGCAGTGCTCCTTCTGGTACAACATACGTTGTCACACCGACCTGACCATCACCAATACGCCCTTGATACGCATTAGCCCAAGGGAAGAAGGTCATAATTGTACCTGGTTTCCCACCTTGATCGCCAAAATACAAATGATATGTGCCAGGATCATCGAAGTTTACTGTTTGTTTTACTAAGCGTAAACCTAACACGCCTGCATAGAAATCAATATTCTCTTGTGGATGCCCTACAATAGCTGTGATATGGTGAATACCCGCTGTATGCTTTTTCATGTTAACAAGCCCTTTCATCATGACTATTTTTTCCCACTTGTGTCTAGCGAATTGTATATAATGCTTTAGACCATGGAATTAATTGATCTAGCATCTGGTTTACTGAATCTGCTTGTACAGCTTTTGGTTTAAAGTCTGTACCATTTTCAAAATCTGTGAATAATGATAGTGCTGGGTGAACACGTACATCTGCGATTAACAGCTCGCCCATAATGCCACGTAAATGTTCTGCTGCACGAGCACCACCAACAGAGCCATAAGATACAATACCCGCAGCTTTGTTATTCCATTCTTCACGTAAGTAATCTAGTGCATTTTTTAAAGCGCCTGTAATAGAATGATTGTATTCTTGCACAATGAAGACAAAGCCATCTTGTTTAGCAATAATTTCTGACCAAGCTTGTGCACCTGATGCATCTTGTCCTGGTTCGCCTAATAATGGCAATTTATAATCAGCAATATCAATCACTGTATAATTTGCGTCACCACGTTGATCTGCAATTTCCTTTACCCATTGCGCTACCTGAGGACTTACTCGACCTTCACGAGTTGATCCGATAATAATACCAATATTTAATTCTGCCATTGTTTGTTCCTCCTCTTTTTTTGAACTAAAAAATTTATTAAAAAAACCCATCATTGTACCTCCTGACGAAAGCTAAAGGTTCGAATTCATTTATCCTAATTTTATTTATCTTGAATTCGAGATAATAATAACATGTCACTCTAATAAACGTCAACATCTTTGTTTTTTTATTTTAAGAGTGTACTATCCGTTGATTTAAATGTTTTATCCATCACTTTTGGCGCTCTATCCGTCACTTCAAACATTCTATCCATCTTATGAGCAATATCTACAATAAATTTCTTGCTCAGTTCCTCTTTCATCTGATTTTCAGCATCCACCATCACTTGCTCAATAAGGCAATCATTATGGTTAGAAGAACAGCTAAATAATGAGGTTTGCCCTTCAATCGCATAGATCACATCTAAAAAGGAAATTTCCTGAGAACGCTTAGCAATCCGATAGCCACCATTCACACCCGGATTCGATTCAATTAAGCCTGCCTTTACAAGCTTTGTTAAAATTTTAGAAAGATACGTTGGGGATAGATTTTGCATTTCTGCTAAAGACTCTACGCTCATTGATTTTTCTTTAGCGGTTAGTGTCAAAGTAACCATTGTATGTAACGCATAATTTGTTGCTTTTGAATATTTCATTCTTTATCACCCTCCATTAAAGAGCTTTATTATCTACAATATATCAAGAAAAAAAGCATGTTTGTATCAAAACACGCTTTCTTTTATTTTTTATGCTCTTTGCCCATAGCCCGCTTCTTCAGCAATAGCATCCGCCTTGGTTCTATGAATTGTTCCAGCTGGATGATTAGGCGGTGCATAAATTGTGTAAAGCTTTAGTGGCTTATTTCCTGTATTTGTCACGTTATGCCAAGTTCCTGCTGGTACCATTATCGCTGTATCTTCTGAAATATTTCTTTGGAAGTTTAAATAATCTCTTCTAGGTCCCATTTGAGTCACACCATGCCCCTCTTCAATACAAATAAACTGATCGACATGTGGATGAACCTCTAAGCCAATATCTTCTCCTACCTCAAGACTCATTACAGTTACTTGCAAATGTGATCCAGTCCATAATGCTGTACGGTAATTTTTATTGTGCTTTGTAGTTTCTTCAATATCCACAACAAATGGCTCAGGTCCATAATCCTGCCGCATATGATGGTTCGTCCTTTGCGCTACTTGATTTGGATAAGCCCAATAAACAGGCTGTTGATAACCATAATGGTACATCGAGTAATTACCATAATAAGGTTGATACATTTCCTTCAATCCTCCCGTCCATTCTCAACTTATAGTATGCAAATGATGAAAAGAATGTACTTACAGTGCATGAGCAAAGTTGTTCTTTAACTTAGGTTAGACATTGGTTATTATTAAAAATAAAGGAGGTAGTTGCCATGTATGATAGATTGGCTGAAAAACTAGCACATACGACAGCAATTAAATGGTTTCTTGGGCATAGCGCTGAAGATAATTGGATTATAGAGGCTGAACAAGAGCTAGGATTTACCTTCCCCCCTCTTATTGCTGGTGGTTAAAAAATTATGGCAATGCACAGCTTAATGGAGGGAATATTTTAACATTATCCCTACCAGCTTATCGAGATATAAATGACAGCGATCTTCTCTATATTCATCGGCTAAATTTGGCTGATGAGGATTGGTGCAGACAATATCCAAATAGATTAGATATATTTGTTCCAGATTCAGATGAACTATATTTCTTTGATACTTCGTCTAAAGATGAGCAAGGGGATTTTCCGGTTATGTGCTATGACTTAATGAATGCTATGATTTATGAGTATGCCCCTACCTTCGCTAATTTTTTGGAACATTTAATTGATGAACATTCATAAGCTATGATAAAAATCCGCCGTACGTTTTGTAGAGAAAATCACAAAAATTTAAGTGGATTTTCACCGTCTATTATTGAGATAATTCTTTTTTTAGACGTATACGAAATTGATCATCTGTTAGAAATTTTAATTGAAAGCTATTTATACTATTTGAGAGCTTAATTTGCTCCATTGTTGTTAAATTATTAGTAAAGAAGGCTATTTCCGTTTGGTTGCCTTCCTTATCCTCTGCATAAGCTGCCATTGCCAAAATAAAGGCAGTAGACCCTCCCTTTTGCCCTGCATGTGTTAGCCATTGTTGATTTGCAGGATTCTCCATTAGTTGTTCCATCACAGGATCTAAATACTTATATACATCCTCACTAAAGTATTTTTTACGATTTAATTTTTCTAAAATAGCAATGTAATCATTTGTGGGAGCTTTGACTAAACGATCAGACCATACTTTTTGAAAATCCATGCTTAGCAATTTTAACGCCTTTTCTTTCTCCTCATTTGTCAAAGGATGTTTGATCCATTGATTATGAATAGATAATGCCCTCCTGTGATATTCAGATTTATCCATATCTTGTAAAACTATTAATGCCTCTTTTGGCGTTAGCTCTTGTTCTTCCATTAGTTGCATAGGAATATAAAGGGCGCTTGTCATTGGATATAATGGTTCATGCTTCACTACATCCAGTTGCACTACAACATCATTAATAGCCTGAAGACCTAGTATATGCATTAAATATTCTGTATTCGCATTTGAGCTATAGGCAATCATTCCTTTTGCTACCTCACTTAACGGTACACTATCTCTGCCATCAAGATTTAATTGTGCTAGCCATGCTTTATGTGCACCACCATCTGTTCTAGGCAAGTAAAATGTTTCTAAATCCTTTAAAGAAATTTGCTGCTGAGGATTTATACGTCCATCTGCTGCCTGTTGAGCATAGGCAATCGCTACAATTATTTTCACCGTACTTGCTAAAACAAGAGGCTTTTCTGTATTTAGCTCTATCCATGGCTGCTGATTGTGCTGAATAGCTAATGAGATGTTTCCACCCTCTTGATTGTCCTTTATAAATTGCACAATATATTCAGGATCGGCTGTCGTCATATTTTTTTGCACCTTCCAAAATACAATACCTATCGCTAATCCAACACAAACACAAATACCGCTAATGATCCAATATATTATTTTCACATAAGTACCTCCTGTTTATTCTGCTGCTTCTTCCAGCCATTGCTGGAAAGCTGGTGAGGAAGGATCGTTTAATCGAAGTGCTATTTGTGTATTAATTGCTTCTGGTGGCATAATCTCCACAACAATGCATATAGAATCCCTTGGCTGATTGAGGGAGAATAACTCCTCATTAGCAAGCTTTTTCAGGGCTAGTTCCATTGCCTTTAAGCGCAGTAGCAATTCTTCTTGCCATTCGTCCTCTTCAAGCGTCCACATATATGGTCGCTACGCAAAGCATTTATACACAGCTGTAAAATTTTCTTCACCAAAGCAACAATAGGGAGAATCTGCATAGGACCACTTCAGAAGATTAGCCATTTCACATGGTGATCTATTGCTACGGCTTGCCTGTTTAACAGCCTCTCGCTCTAATGCCTCCCACGACCAAGCCGAAATGCTCGGCGCATGCCCTTCGCCAGTAGTATATAATGTGCAATAATAAAACCGTTCACCACTTTTAAAAAGCTCCAAAAAGGACTTTCTTGCCGCATTTGCTATCTCCACTGCTAGAATCTCAATGTCATCATTCATTGCCATAGCCATGCCTCCTTTAAAATAATTCGTTGGTCGTTCCTTAAAAATTAGCAGCTTCCATTTCCCCTGTTCTCATAATTATTATAGCAAATCCCTATTTTCCAAAATATAGTTATCGCAATAAGTACAAAATTTAAAATAATGTATTGTGATTCGTTTAGGCTTCTTGCACAAAAAGGTGCGATTCTATTAGAAGAATCGCACCTCAGACTGTAGACAAAAGCCATCGAGAGGTTCACTCTCGATGGCTTTTGTCATTTTTCTTCCTATTTCTTTTATAGATTTGGTTATATACAACCAAATCTAGCATACTCTTCGAGCATAGTTGCTCTCTTAAGCTACTTGCCACGTCCAAGTAGCCAGTTTCTTTAAATTAATGGCAGCAAAAGTAAGCATCGCCTGCATGGACAATTTTTTCAGACCTCTTAAGGTTGTCCATCGCATACCATGCTTTTCTTTTGCATCGGCAAAGACACGCTCAATCGTTTCTTTGCGCTTTGCATAAATTTGTTTGATGTCATAGGAATGGCGTAAATGTTCAGCTTCCTCCACATATGACTCCCAGATATGGCGTTGAATGAGTTTTTGATGATGCTTACTTTCTGTACATTGGGAAAGGTTTGGACACTTCGCACAAATCAAAGGATTCGATTTATATTGCCGATATCCTCCTTTCGTCGTTGTTGCATACTTCAATATCTGCCCTTGTGGGCAAAGATAACAATTATAATGCTCGTCATATATATACTCATGCTTTCGGAAGAATCCATCTTTCGTTTTAGGTCGTGTATACGGAAGAACAGGCAACATTTGATTCTCTAATAAAAAGTTCGTAATCGCTGGTGTTTTATAGGCTGCATCTGCCGCAACAGCGATTGGTTTTTGAACGTTTTGAATGACTCTTTCAACAAGTGGCTGCAATACATGGCTATCGTGCACATTTCCCGGAGTCACAATGGCACCTAAGACAAAGCCCTTTTCATCTGTCGCTGCATGAAAGGAATACGCAAACTGCTTCGTACGTTCATCCTTCACGTAATACCCACTTTCAGGATCTGTCGTGCTTTCCTTTATTTCTTTCCATTCTTCCTTTTCAAACTTCTCCGGGGGAAAGGGCTTTTTTCCGTGTTCTTCACGATCCATATTTAACTCTAATTGAAGTTTTTCTTCATAAGCCCGTGTTTCTTTTCGTACAACCTTTTTATCATACTTCCGTTTATTCGCACTCGCTTTCACATGCGTAGAATCGATAAATAAATGGTCTGCATGGAGGAGTCCTTGATGCATAATCTCTTTTAATATACGATAGAATATCTGCTCAAATATATCAGTGTCTTGAAAGCGACGGACATAATTTTTACCGAAGGTAGAGAAATGCGGGACTTCTGTATGGAAGCCAAATCCTAAAAACCAACGATACGCCATATTCGTTTCAATTTCTTTGATGGTTTGACGCATGGACCGTATACCAAAAACGTACTGAATAAACGTCATTTTAAAGAGAACAACAGGATCAATACTAGGGCGTCCTTTAGCAGAGTAGAGATTTTCTACTAAAGGATAGATAAATGAAAAATCAATAGCCGCCTCTAGTTTTCGCACTAAATGATCTTGGGGAACTAATTGATCAATCGTTAGCATTTCTAATTGTTCACGTTCATTGATTTGATTTTTTGTCATCATGGTTGATCACCTCGAAAGTGTACTTTTTATCAATAGATGAATAAGGAATTCTTTATGTAGAAGTTGATTGGAACGAAGGGTGGCGACTCCTGCGGGAAAAGCGGGAAAGTCGAGATCCTGGACTGAGCGAAGCGAGGGAAGCAGCTCGACCCCGCCCGCGGAAAGCGTCCGCCCGTAGTGGAAATCAACGGCTTTACTTTATTTTATTGTAAAAGAAAAAAGACTGTAGGCAAACTCAAAATTCATTGAGTTTGTCTACAGTCTGAGGTGCGATTCTATTAGAAGAATCGCACCTTTCCTGCTAGTATATTTTATTATGACGAATGGTAAACTGTAAGTCTGCTACATTTGCTATAAAGTTTTGATCATGCGTGACAAAAAGTATTGTTCCCTCATAGGCAGTAATAAATTGCTCAAGAGCCTCAAGCGCTGGAATATCTAAAAAATTGGTTGGCTCATCCAATAGTAAAATATTATACTCTCCCAAAAATAGCTGACAAAGCTGAAGGCGTATAGCTTCCCCACCACTTAAAGATAGCACACTTTTTTGCAAATCTGTTCCAACAAATTGCATGGCATAAAGGACACTACGCAATAAGCCCTCATCATACTCTGAACGATTTTTTAAAAACTGTAGAACCGTTTCATCGCTTGTAAACTGATAGCTCATTTGTTGGAAATAGCCTATTTTTGCCTTTGGTGAAATGATTAGCCCCTCACCTTTATGAAAAATATAATGGAGCAATGTACTTTTACCACTACCATTGCCACCTGTGAGTGCTATTTTCTTACCTAATGGTATTTGAAAGCTTACTTCCTCCAGTAGCACCTTATCCTCAACTTGCAAATTTAATCTATCTGCCATAATCGGAAATTTATTATGCATTGTTAATGCTTTTGATTGTCGAAAAACAATTTTTCGCTCTTGTTGTACAGCCTCTACCTCATGGAGCTTTTCTAGTCGATGTTCAATTGCTTTTGCTGCACGCTGCATAGCCTTTTGACTTGTGCCTTTTGACTTTGTCATAAACATGCGATTGGCTGGTGCATTCGCTTCTCTTTTTGACATGCCTCCTGCCTGCGTAATTTTTTCAGCTTTTTTCATTTTCTCATCTGCTGCTTTTTCAAGTCGACTTTTTTCTTTTATATACTGGCTATGCGCTTGGCTTTGTTGCTCACGCTGTTGTTGCTTTTGTGCAGCATAATCACTGTAATTTCCCGAATAGACCTGCACCTTACCTTCATCAACTTCCCAAATTGTTGTTACAAGCTCATCCAATACAGCTCGATCATGACTAATAACTAGCAGTGCCCCATAGTAATAACGTAATTCATCCAGTAAAAATGCAATACCTGCTTGATCTAAATGCGTTGTCGGTTCATCAATAAGCAAAGCTTCCTCATAAGTTGACAACAATTGGGCTAGCTTTAGTCTTGTTTGTTCGCCACCACTTAGCTGTGTAGAATATTTAGGAACCGCTAACTTTCCTAATAATGCGGCATCTGCCTCTACCACTGCTGGTACTGCCATTTGCTCAAAATAGCCGAAGTCCACATAACGCTTTACTCTTCCTCTCGTTGGTTCAAGCTTACCAGCAAGCAATTTCATTAATGTACTTTTACCAGCACCGTTTTTCCCAACAATTCCTATGCGGTCAAATTGATGCACTGCTAATTTTTCGATTGTTAATACCTCTTTATCTAAATAAACAACTTCTATATTTTCTAATTCAAAACATGCTTTCTCCATATTGCTACCTCCCGAAATAAATTGATTTCGTATCGATAGCAATTGCATCGATACGAGCCTCTCTTACCAGCTCGTATCAAAAGAACAATAGCATATGCATTGTACTTCTCCTCCCATAAAAAAATCACAGACAATCTGCCTGTGATAAATGTAACAAAGATATAGTATTTTTATTCTTACCAAAAAAGAAGACAATACAGCCTCCTTTTTTTCAATAATTTATGAAGATGATTAAAAAAGAACAGACCTATCCCGTTTACTCTAGTTTCACAAACAGAGCTTTTGACCATATTTAGTTATTAGACTAAAATTGGAAAACGAAACTTCATAGAATGTGTCATTTTTTAATAATCCTCCTTTAAGTATTACAATTATTATAAATACTTTTTTCAGTAAGTCAAGATTGGAAAATTGACTTTCAATATTGACTTAAAGGGTATATCAATTGTGAAAAACCTGATATAGTATGGACTTAAGAAAAAATCAAAGAGGAAATGGTGGTGTTTTATAAATGAAAAAGTATGTGATTGATATGTTAGTAATTATGCTTGGAGCGCTGTTATTTGCGCTAGCTGTTAACTTATTTGTTATTCCCAATGATTTAGGTGAAGGTGGTGTAACAGGCTTAACGATTATTGCTTACTATCTGTTTGGCTGGTCACCTAGTATTGTCAGCTTTGTCTTAAATGCAGCTTTACTTGTTGCTGGTTATAAATTTTTAAGCAGACAAACAACAATTTATACAATTATTGCGGTTTCCCTCCATTCCCTATTCTTACATTTAACAGAATCGTGGTCAATTTCCTCAAATGAAATTATTGTCAATACGATTTTTGGCGGCGTCTTTGCTGGTGCTGGTATTGGTCTTATTATTAGAGTGGGTGGTACAACAGCAGGCTCCACAATTTTAGCGAGAATGACAAACAAATATTTAGGCTGGAGTATTAGCTATGGCCTACTATTCTTTGACTTAATTGTTGCGTTTGCATCTTATTTCGTCATTGGTGCGGAGGCATTAATGCTAACGATTATTATGCTATATGTTGCTACAAAGATCATGGAATTTGTTATTGAAGGAGTGAATCCTAAAAAGGCTGTTACTATTATTTCGAAAAAGCCAGAAGATATTGCTGAACGTGTTACTGCCTTTATGAATCGTGGTGTCACGGTGCTTGCTGGTCATGGCTATTATACAAAGGAGCAAAAAGAGGTCCTGTATATTGTGATTAGTAAGCAAGAGGTTGTAAAGCTTAAAAAGATTGTTAAAGAAGTGGATAAAGATGCCTTTATCGCCATTCATGATGTAAGGGACGTTTTCGGAGAAGGCTTTATTGAATTAGCAAAATCATAATATAAACCTCCTATTTTGAGTCAAAATAGGAGGTTTATTTATTATTTTAAAATATTTAAGCTTGCTTGCGATCAGGATATAGTAAAGAGCAAACAATGCCGACAATTAAGCAAATAAAGAACGTCGCTGCCTTGGCTGAAACAATCGCCTCCATAGGTGACAGTGACCATGCAATTGCGCTAATAAAGCCTACAATAATTGTGGCGATGACCCCAATCCCTGATACACGTTTCCAGAAAAAGATTAACAAAATAACGACAGAAAATGTATTACCAATTCCTGCCCACGCAAAGGATACAAGACTATAAATAACTGAGCCTGATTTCAGTGAAATCATAATCCCAACAATCCCACTAATCACTGCCACAAAACGAGAAAGATGCACTAATCTTTTACTGGAAATATTCCAGCGCAATGTTTTATGAATAATATCCTCACTGATAGATGTCGTGATAACTAATAATTGTGAGGAAGCGGTTGACATAATGGCTGCTAAAATACCTGCTACAATAATACCTGCTACCCACGGTGGTAAAATTTCAAATATCATATGTGGCAAAATCATTTCAGGGTCATCTATAGAGCCTTGTTTATACAATGTAGAGGCAAAAATAGCTGATAAAAATGCTCCTACATATACGATAAGCGTCCAAATAATCGCCATATTACGTCCTGTTACACGTTCTTTTTCCGTTGTAATCGCCATAAAGCGCGAGCTTAATTGAGGCTGTCCACCTAGCCAGCCAAAGAACCAAGATAAGTTTGTAAATAGCATCGCTCCTAAAGCAAGGCCATTTAAGCCACCAACCCAGCTATCTGCACCATTGCCCATATTCGCAAGCTCTGCTGGTACACTTAAACCCTGATTCTGTATTTCCATATAGGCTGCGATTGGTACAATAATAAACGAAATAAGCATTAAAAAGCTTTGAATTGTATCTGTCCAAACAACAGACATAAATCCACCCATACATGAGTAGGCAATTATTATTGCAGCAATAATAATTGTGCCCCAAGTAATATTAAAGCCAGAAATCGAATAAATTGTTTTGCCCATGCCAGAAAACTGTGCTGCTAAATAGCAAACAAAGAATAATACCATCACAGCAGATGCTAACCAACGAATAATATCTGCATGCTGAGGAAACTTCACGGCAATATAATCTGTTAAACTATTTACCTTATATTTTTGCTGCTCTGTCATAAAGCGTTTAGATAAAAACAGCCATGAAAAAATAACCCCTAACAACATACCTGATAAAATCCAAACACCAGAAAGACCTGCAACATAAATAAAACCGATTGCGCCTAAAAACATATAGGCAGATTCTCCAGTAGCTCGCTCTGAAAAGGCTAATGCCCAGCCAGGTAGCTTGTTGCCGCCAAGAAAATAATCATTATGAGATAAATCCTTCTTGCTGAAATAAATACCAATGCCAAGCATAGCAAGTAAGTACATAAATATTTCAATATAAACAATTGTATGCATAACCCAAAATCCTCCATCTAATCAATCTAAATAATCCCAATAGGTTTTATCAGATAATAGTTCGGGTTATTTTAATTGTCAATAACTAAATTTGTAAAAGCGATGCAAAATATTTCGATATTTCTACAAACTTCAAAGCACCTGGAGAAAGGTGAATACTATGTTTATGTGCAATTCCAACCTGGCGAACATAGCCATCATAAAATTTTTTTCGAACAAGATTACTTGGTGCATGCAATAAAAGAGAATTTGGCACAATGGATATCCCTAAATTTTCATTGACCATTGTTAAAATAACCTGATCCACTGATAATTCATAAACAACATTTGGATGGATTTTATGCTTAGCTAACAGTTTGGAAACATCACGATCAATCGTACGCCTTGGCATAATCCAGCGCTCATGTTGCAATTGCTCTAAAGAAAGCTTGTCCTCCTGTGCTAATGGATGCTCCTTTGCCATAATACATACAAGCTCATCATCAAAAACAGCATCAAATATAAGATTTTTAGAATTAGGCTGTACTAAGAAGCCAATATCCACTACGCCATTATAAAGCCACCCCTCAATTTGATCGTAATCCCCCTCCATCAAGCGAATTTGCAAGTCTGGGTGATGCTGCTCAAAATATGCCAATACCTTTGGCAGCAAAACAAGCGAAACACTTGGTAAAATCCCAACAGATAATGTACCACCAATCAGATTTTTTAAATTTGCCACAGAGGTTTCAAGCTGCTGCTGTTGCTGCAAAATTTTTGAAATATGCTCATACACAACCTTTCCCTCACTTGTTAAAACAATATTATTGCGATTTCGAATAATTAATGAGAGCCCTAGCTCTGACTCCAAATTACTAATCGTATGACTAATCGACGACTGTGTAAGATTTAGCTTTAGCCCTGTTTCTGTAAAATTCCCTGTATCAATCAATGTATAAAAAGCCATATATTGCGCTAATGTTGCCATTATTGCTCCAACCCCTTTATGATTTTTTTTCATATCTGATTATTCAAATATTCATTTGATTTATATTCCCCCTCTCATCTATAATAAAATAAAATCCAAGTAAGTCAATAAGGTTTGTGCTGAGGGGGCATTAAAATGGCAGAGGAAAAATTAATGATGAAAGCTTTATCCATGGATATTATTACAGCAAAAATGTTTACTGAATTACATCTCTCCATTACGGAGCAATACGGAGAGCATGGTCGTGAATTAGTTCAACAAGGTTTGCAGGCATTTGGTTTAAAGGATGCTGAAGCAATGGCGAAAAAGGCAACAGCAGAAGGCGAAAATCATACATTCTTTGAATACTTACCCCAAATTGTTGAAGGTCAAGAGCAATATGCAGATTTAACAACATTTGCTCGCTTCTCAAAAATGTTTGCACAAATTGCGAAGCCAGTTGTTGATGAATTTGGCGAAGAAGGCGAGCAAGTCATTATGCGTGCAGTAGAACGTTTTGGCAATAAGCGTGGTGCAGGTATTGCTCAACGTGCACGTACAAATGGCTTAGAAAATTCATTGGAAAACTATTTAACAAACTATGACATGGGACGCAGCGATTTATTTGAAATTGAAACGGTTTATAAAGAAAATGAGGTTGAACAAACATTTACACATTGTCCACTTGGTCAGCAATGGGCGGATGATGGAATGGGTAAATACGGTATTTTATATTGTAAAATGATCGACCCTTCAATTGCAAAAGGGTACAATAAAAACTTTGAAGTGGTGCATGATGAGTATGTATTACGTGAAGGGCAATGCCACTTCCAATTCCAAATGAAAGAGTGATAGCTATGATTAATGGAGAAAGACTCTTACAACATCTTGAAGATTTAAGTCAGATTGGCCGCAATGAAGCAACAGGCGGGGTTAACCGTTTCTCTTTTACACCAGAGGAAAAGCAAGCGATTGAATTAGTAACGACTTATATGGAAGAAGCAGGTATGGTTGTGACAATTGATGCTATAGGAAATCTTATTGGTACGTATGGCGAAGGAAATGACACAATTATGCTAGGCTCACATATCGACACAGTACCAGAAGGTGGTAAATATGATGGAGCATTAGGCGTACTAGCTGCCATTGAGGTTGTACACACAATGCATGAACAACAATTAGTCCCATCTAAAAAAATCCAAGTTGTTGCGTTTAAAGATGAAGAAGGCACAAGATTTGATTTTGGGCTAATTGGTAGTAGAGCAATGGCTGGTCTTTTAACAGAGGATCAACTACAGTTCACGGACAAAAATGGTATTTCTATTGAAGAAGCTATGAAGGCATTCCAATTATCACCGTATCCTTTCGAACAACAACCACGTGATGATATTAAAGCTTATTTAGAAATGCATATTGAACAAGGAAAAGTATTAGAAAACGAAGACCTACCTGTTGGTATTGTTACAGGTATCGCAGCTCCTGCTTGGTTAGAGGTAACCGTAACTGGTGTTAGTGAGCATGCTGGTGCAACACCAATGCCGCTTCGTCACGATGCTCTTACAGCCGCAAGTGAAATGATTTTAGCTATTGAACAGCTATTAAATGATACAACTGGCTCCGTTGCGACTGTTGGTAAACTCACTGTATCTCCTAACGGTACAAATGTTATTCCAGGGAAGGTTACATTCACTATCGACCTACGAGATATTGATGAAAGTACGGTCAATGCATTGGAAGCAACCATTTTACAACAGCTACACCAAGTTGCTACACGTAGAAATGTAACGCTATCTTCTAAAGTTTTACAACGTGTGAAGCCAGCGAAAACAGATGCAGCGCTACAACAGCAATTAGCAACAAGCATTGACAAACAAGGAATACAACCCTACTTCCTTGTAAGTGGTGCTGGACATGATGCCATGAATATCGCTGAAATCGCACCAATTGCTATGCTATTTGTACGTTCCAAAGATGGCATTAGCCATAACCCATTAGAATACAGCTCAGATAAAGATATTATCATCGCAACAGATATCTTTTATGATACGGTTGTGGAGCTTGCTAAATAATCCTTTATATAGAACAAAGCTATTCTCTAAACTTTTGAGAATGGCTCAGGCTGTAGACAAACTCAATGAATTTTGAGTTTGTCTACAATTTTTTTCTTTTACAATAAAATAAAGGTAAGTCGTTGATTTCCACTACGGGCGGACACTTTCCGCGGGAGTCGCTGCCCTTCATTCCAATCAACTTCTACATAAAGAACACCTTATGCATAAGTAAGCTTTCGAGGTGATCAACCCTGATGACAAAGCATCAAATCCATGAACGTGAACAAGTAGAAATGCTAACGGTTGTTCCCCAAAACACTTCTTTCTATCTGTTCTACTTTATAAACAAATGACTGCTAAAAAAGGTTCATCTTTTTTGGAAACAACAATAAAATCACCCTGCTCTGAGAAAAGAACAGGGTAATTTTGCTATTAGGATAAATTTCTTTTCACAAGTATACCTACTTGCCTTGCGATAGCTTCAATATCATCATCAATCTCATCTAACGTATAGGATTCTAAAACACCCATAACGGCTGTTCCTAAAAATTTCAAAATCATATACCTGTCTATCTGTTCATTTAGGGCCGTATTGCTATCGAGCTTTTTATCAATTTCGCCCATAATAAATGTTAATAATTTTTTTCGAAACGATAATGTACTTTCACTTCTAAATAAGGCAGCAAAAAAAAGCTTATGCTGCTGAAAATACGAAAACCATATAATCGTACCTTCTATAAAGCCTTTATCCTTTTTAGCGTCACATATTTCTCTTAAACACTTTAAATGATTATCAACAATCTTATCTAATAAATCATATTTATCAATATAATGAAGATAAAAGGTTTTTCTACCAATATTAGCTTTTTCGCTAATATTTTTAACTGTAATGTCATCAAAGCCTTCATGAATCAGCATCGTTAAAAAGGCAGATTGGATTGCCTGCTGAGATTTCAATATTCTTCGATCAATTTTCTCCATGGAAAGACCTCCACTTATTTATTACACACATTTTCATTTATGTGTAATAGCACACAAATTATTAAATATGGTTATTGCAATGATTTGCGCTCTTTTTTATTATAAATATACACGAGTGTATTAAGTCACACAAGTGTATATTTTAAAAAAGGTGGTCTTCATATGACAGTTACAAAGAAAAATGTAAGATTCAATGCACGAGGATTAAAACTTGCTGGAATTTTAAATTTACCAGAGAATGCTGAAGAAAAGAAAGAAAATCCTGCAATTGTTTGTGTACATCCAGGCAGTAGCTGTAAAGATCAAACAGCAGGTCTCTACGCTGAAAAATTAGCAGAACTTGGCTATGTAACGATTGCTTTTGATGCAGCTTATCAAGGGGAAAGTGAAGGAGAGCCTCGATATATTGAAGAGCCCGCTGCACGTGTGGAAGATATTCGTTGTGCAGTGGATTATTTAACGACGCTTGATTATGTAGATGAAAATCGTATTGGCGTTTTAGGCGTTTGTGCAGGCGGTGGCTATGCAGTTAATGCGGCTATGACAGAGCGACGTATCAAAGCTGTTGGTACAGTTGTTGGCGCAAATATCGGTCGTGTAAACCGTGAAGGTGACCCTATTAAAACATTAGAAGCCATTGGACAGCAACGTACTGCTGAGGCACGTGGCGCAGAAACACTCATTACAAATTGGATTCCTAAAAGTCAGGCTGAAAGAGAGCAGGCTGGAATTACTGATATTGATATTAAAGAAGCTATTGACTACTACACAACACCTAGAGGTCAAAGTCCTAACTCACCAAACAAACTAAACTTTACAAGCATGGCATCAGTTATTGCTTTTGACGCTTTCCATTTAGTGGAGGAATTACTAACACAGCCTTTACAAATTATTGTTGGTGATGTACAAGGTGCTTTCGGCTCCTATAAAGACGGTCATGAGCTTTATAATCGTGCAGCCTCTAAAAACAAGGATATATTAGTTGTTGAAGGTGCAAGTCACTATGATTTATACGACCAACCAGAGCCTGTTGGCATTGCAGTTGAGAAATTAGCTAGTTTCTATAAAGAGTATCTATAGTTATTTCCTATAAAATAAGCCATCTAGCATTGATAACGTATCAATACTAGATGGCTATTTTAGTTTGTTGAATCACGTTTCATTACTATTGGCTTGAAACGATATAGTTGTTGCTCATCGGGCATTTGTTCTTTTTTGATTTTGCCTAAAAGGAGAGCAGCTGATTTTTTTGCCATTTCTAAAATCGGTTGCTGTAAGGTTGTAATCGAAGGTGTTATAAATTTAGCATATGGGACATCATCTACAGCAATTACCTGCAAATCGTCTGGCACCTGTAAATTGTGCCTCTTGATATAAACCATTAATTCCTGTGCAATTCGATCATTTGCTGCAATAATGCCCTTCGGTGGCTGCTCCAATGCAAATAGCTGCTGCAAAATTTCTTCCATCTCTGAAGGATCGCCATTTTTTATATAGCGCTCATCAATAGGGAGCTTACGCTTTTTTAATGCTTGACGAAACCCCTCTAAACGTTCAACCCGAGGTGTAATCGGTAATGCTAAAGACGTTGTTATAATAGCTAATGGCTGCTTTTGAAATAGCTCAACAGCCATATCCATTGCCGAAAAATTATCTAACAAAACAGCAGGAATATCTACCCCTTCGATAAAGCGGTCAATAAATACAATCGGCATTGTTTGCTGATGCAGTCTTATATAAAGCTCTTTATTTTCGCCTGTTGGAAAGACAATTAGACCGTCTACTTGCTTTTCCAACAATGTTTCGACATGTTCCCTCTCTTTTTTAGGATTATCTGCTGAGTTACAAACAATCATATGGAAGCCCTTTTTATCAAATTCCGCTTCAAGTGCATTTATAATTTTTGTAGAAAAGTCATGAATAATATTCGCTACAATAATACCAATCGTAAAGGTAGATTTCTGTTTTAGGCTACGGGCCATTATATTAGGTCGATATTGCAACGCTTCCACAGCTTCTTCAATTTTTTTTCGGGTTTCTGCACTCATATATTCATATCGCTTATTTAAATATTGCGATACGGTGCTGTTTGAAACGTTTGCATATTGTGCAACATCGGCAATTGTTGTTTTTTTCACTAAAATCAATCTCCTACCTACTAAATATGAAAATTCTGTTTAGTATATATGTAGCATAGCATATTTTCAAGACGAATTAACTATTCAAATATTGATATACCTGTTCTGGTAAATCGATACCTTTTGCCAATGTTTCCTCACTACGTCTTTGCTCCAGTTCACCAGGTACAAAAACTTGCTCAAAGTTCGGTGCTGGTGGTGCATCATGCAGCTCTTGAACCATCTGTGAGATGCTTGCTTTAAATTGCTCAAGATCACCGAAAACTTGCGGATCAATTACATACATATATTGTCCAAGATTGCGTTTTTGCTCGTAATCTCCATACATTTTGGAAATATGAGGTCCAAATGCAGCACTCGCTAAAATGCCAGAAAGCACATCTACTACAAGTGCCATACCGTATCCTTTTGGTCCACCGAATGGTGTTAAAGATTTTACTTGGTGAGGGTCTGCTGTTGGTGCACCTTGTGCGTCAACGCCCCAAGTAGTCGGAATCATTTCACCTTTTTCACGTGCATATAAAATTTTCCCAAGTGCGACATTACTTGTTGCCATATCCAAAATAATTGGCTTATCATTTGTAGGGAAACCAAATGCGATTGGATTTGTACCAAAATATGGCTCCTTGCCACCAAACGGTACAACAGCTGAATCTGTTTGAGAGCACATAATGGCAATTAAATTTTCATTTGTTGCTTGCTCAAGAAAATAGCCAAGTGCCCCGCAATGGCTGCTTTCTTGAATAATTGTTGTACATGAGCCATGCTCTTTGGCGATACGAATCGTTTCATCCATTGCCTCTTGACAAATAACATGTCCAAAGCCATTATCCCCTTTAAAAAGAAGGTGGTTCGTTCCACGTTGCTCTACAGAGAAATTTGGCTCCTTTGTAATACCACCTGCTTTTAAACGTGTAATATAATGCTCTACACGCATAACACCATGAGAGCTTACACCACGTAAATCCGCATAAATCAAAACATCTGCTACCTGTGCAGCCGTCTTTGTATCAATGCCCTCTGCTGTAAACTTATTAACTACTAGCTCTTTTAAAGCTTGAACGGAAATATTCATCCGAACCCCTCCCTATTATTTAAAATAAATTTGTACTTTGTTTGTGTTATATTGTTTAGCTTCAAAGTAGGCAATCGCATCCTCAAAGGCAATTTCCTTTGTTACATAGCCTTCTTTTATCTCTCCTGCTTGCATATGCTTCATCACTGTTTCGAAATCTTCTAATGTTGCATTACGGCTACTTTTCAACGTTAATTCTCTTGAATGGAAATCAGGATCATTAAAGGTAATTGTCTTTTTCATTAAGCCAATAAATACTAATGTGCCACTATGTTCAACATATTCGAACGATGCTTCCATTGATTTTTGATTGCCTGTTGCATCAAACACAACTGTTGGCAATTCCCCATTAAATTTTTCACGAAGCTGAACTAGTACATCATTATTGACAATAATGACATCGTCTGCCTCTGTCCATGCTTGCCCATAGGCTAAACGCTCTTCATTTAAATCCATTAACACCGTTTTTGCCCCACGTAATTTCGCAAAGCGTGCTGCTCCTAATCCAATAGGACCCGCACCAATGACAAGCACTGTATCCTTTTCTGTTAGCTCTGAGCGACGTACTGCATGTGCACCGATTGCTAAAGGCTCAACAATTGCTAATTGCTCTCCAGACACCGCATTATCTGTAATAACAATGCTTTCATCTACAACGATATACTCACCCATACCGCCATCTGTATGCACACCTAATACTTGAATTGTTTTACAGCAGTTTGTTTGACCACGGCGACAAGGTGCACATTTACCACAATGAATATATGGAATAACTGTTGCACGATCTCCTACCTGAATACCTGTTACATCTTCACCAACTGCCTCTACAATAGCAGCAAGCTCATGGCCTAAAACACGTGGATAGCTAAAAAATGGCTGCTCTCCTGCAAAGGCATGTGTATCTGTTCCACATATACCGATATGTGTAATTTTCAATAGTACATCATGGCTGTTTTGAATGCTTGGTTTTTTTACTTCACGCTGTATCATTTGAAATGGTTCATTAATCACTAGTTGTTGCATGTTATGTCCTCCAGTAATGTATTCATTGTTGTTAGTTGTTGAATAACCTCGGCTGCATCACATTGGAAATATTGCTCGATAAATTGCTCCATCGGCTCTATATTGCCTTGTTCATAGTGCTGATAAATATTTGTTAGCTTCGCAATCGTTTCCTCAGATTCACGCATTGAAAAGCGTCTTGGATTCATCACATAAATACCTAAAGCTAAAGCTTGGTAATAAATTTCTGTCGTTGCAAATGGAGCAATACGTGTTTGCCACTTCGATAATTCATTTAGTTGGATATCATATAGCTGATGCTCGATAAATGGATTTAAAAATCGCTCAAATACATTATGCTGATACTGCTCTTCTACATTGTAGCGCTGGGTAAAATCATTCGTTACCTTTTCAATAAAGGCACGCACACCCGCTTTAGAAAAGGCTTCTCTGACCGTTTTATAGCCATAAATCTTGCCAAATGCTGCGAGCAATATATGACTACCATTTAAAATGGCAACTTTACGCCTGCGATACATTGCTAAATCTGCAAAGACAAAGGGTAAATCTGCGCTTGTTGGCCAATGCTTGAAGGGTGCCTGCTGGTCAATAACAAATAAAAAATATGGTTCACAAACTGTATATAATGCGTCATCGCCACTATAATCCTGTGGGTAGCCTGTTACAATACGATCCACTAATGTATTACAAAAGGCTAATGTCTTGAGCCATTCGATAAAGGCTACAGGTAGCTCCCAGTCCTTTGCATGCTGTAAGCAAATATTTTTTAATGTATCACCATTCTGTTCAATTAGCTCAAGAGGCACAATTGCTAATTGCTTATTGCCTTGAAAATACTTGTAATAGTGTTCTAGGAAAATCGTTAATTTCGCTGCATAGCTTGTAGGACAGACAGTTGGATACGATATTTTTTCGTAATAAATGCCTGCCTCTGTTGTATTTGACACAATCATCTCCAATGCATCTGATTGTGCATATTGCAGGAATTTTTGCCAATCCTCATATGGATTAATCGTATCTTGAATAGCCTGTACAGCAATTTCCTGCTCTACAATTTCGCCATTTTTCAAGCCACGTTCGTTGACAGTAAATTGTAAGTGCTGTTGCTCTAAAAGCTTTACCGTTTTTCCTCTTGCAGTTGCGGCAACAGAAACAATACCAAAAGGTGCTTGTAATTTTTCAATTGCTAAATCAAAAAAGCCTCTCATGAAATTGCCATCACCAATTTGCATAATATTAATAGGGTGCTTCATCATCGCTCTCTCCTACATCGTAACGCCATCTTTAAAAATAGCGATTTCTTTATAGCCAAATTTTTCGTTATTTGTTTGTACTTCTCCTGAAGCTAACGCTAAAATATAATCGACAAATTCATCGACTAAAGCAGCCATTGATTTGCCGTCTACTAATTGACCTGCATTAAAATCAATCCAATTTTTTTTGCGTTCATATAGCGATGTATTTGTTGAAATTTTTACAGTTGGCGTTGGTCCCCCAAATGGTGTGCCACGTCCTGTTGAAAATAGCACGATCTGACAGCCCGTTGAAGCAAGAGCTGTTGTCGAAACAAGGTCATTCCCTGGTCCATTTAATAAATGCAGTCCCTTTGTTGACATACGGTCGCCATAATCAAGCACTTCTTTTACTTCTTGGAATCCACCCTTTTGAATACAGCCAAGTGATTTTTCCTCCAATGTTGTAATGCCACCTGCTTTATTGCCAGGAGATGGGTTTTCATAGACAGGCTGATTATATTTCATAAAATATTGTTTAAAGTTATTCACTAGCTGCACAATATCCTCAAAAACATTCTCGTCTTTTGCACGTTCCATTAAAATTTGTTCAGCACCGAACATTTCTGGAACCTCTGTTAACACAGTTGCACCACCTGCTGCAATCAATTGATCCGAAAATGCACCAATCATTGGATTTGCTGTGATTCCTGAAAATCCATCACTGCCGCCACATTTCAAGCCAATTTTCAGCTCTGAGATTGGTAGCTCTTGTCGTTTGAATGTTGTTACATAATCAAAAGCCCTTTCAAGCAATTGTTGACCTTCTTCCATTTCATCTGCCGCTTCTTGAACATTTAAAAAGGTAACACGATTTTCGTCATAATCACCAATCACCGTTTTAAACAAGTCGATATAATTATTTTCACAGCCAAGCCCTAGGACAATCACAGCTCCTGCATTCGGATGATGAATTAAATCTGCTAAAATTTTTTGCGTATATGTTAAATCATCGCCAAGCTGTGAGCAGCCATATGGGTGAGAAAAATGCTGTACGCCATCAAAGTTGTCTGCCTTCAATAATTGATTGCCTAGCTTCGCTAAATTTTCAGCTACTTTATTAATACAGCCTACTGTATTAATAATCCAAATTTCATTGCGTATACCGACCTGTCCATCCGTTCGGCGATAGCCTTTAAATGTACGATTGACATGACGAGCAGCAGCCACAGCATGTGCTTTTGGTTTAAATTCATAGCTTAACTCGCCTGATAAATTTGTTTTCATATTATGTGAATGTACCCAGCTACCAGCAGCAATATCCTCTGTTGCATGTCCAATTGGGAAGCCATATTTCGTAATATGTGTATCTTTTGCAAGCGCAGTAATCGCAATTTTATGCCCACGCTGTACATCCTCCTGTAACGTAATTTCTGTATCACCCAACGGAAGCAAAAAGCCTTGAGAAAGATCACTCAAGGCTATGGCAACATTGTCCATCGGATGAATTTGAATAACTGATTGATTGTTCATTTGAATCCACCCTTTCCATTTCTAAGCTGTTTTCTGATGTGTAATTGGTCTAACGAATTTAATAACTGCTAATGAAGCAACAACTGCTAAACCGCCTGCTAGTAAGAAAGCTGCAGAGAAAGTTCCTGTTTTATCAACAAGATAACCTGTTAAAGTTGGTCCAATAATACCTGCTGTGTTTGCTAGGAAGTGCATAAACCCACCAACAGACCCAACATATTTTGATTCTACAACGTCATTGATAATTGCCCAATAAATGGCACCTGTTAAATATAAGAAGAACACTGAAATCGCAACAAGTGCAACTGCACTCACTGTTGTTGAAACGATCCCTGCACAGCCAATCGATACAGCTGCTAGGAATAAACATGTAACAAGTACAACTTTACGTGAGAATAAAACACCTTTACTCATAAAGCGTTTGTAAATGAAATCTGAAACAATACCACTTAATGCTAAACCTAGGAAACCTAAAATCCATGGAATAACTGTTACAATACTCATATCTTTTACATCCATACCACGTGCTTCTACTAAATAGCTTGGGAACCACGTTAAGAAGAAGAATAAAATATAGTTATAGGCGAAAAATGAGAATGCTGTAAACAGCACTGTTGTCTGTTTTAAATAGTAACCTAATCCTCGGCCATCATCTGTTTCTACAACATCATCGTTTGCGATTGGCTCGTCCACTACTGCATCCTTTGGCTTTTCTTTTACTACTTTAAACCAAACGATTGCCCAAATAAATCCAATAATCATAATGGCAATAAATGAATATTTCCAGCCATATGCTAATGCGATATAACCAACAATTGGACCAGCAATCGCACCACCAAGTGGTGTACCACTATTTGTAAGCCCAACAACAGATGCACGCTTATCTGCTGGGAACCAGTTATTGACCATTTTATTGATGGTTGATGATAGCGGACCCTCTGCCATACCAAATACGATACGAACGAAAATTAACGAAGCAAACCCAACAACTAATACCATTGCTCCACTGAATAATGACCAAACAATCATTGCTACAAATAATGTTAGCTTTGCACCAAATCTATCAGATGCCATCCCACCTAAAAAGTTAAAGACTGCATAGCCAACAGAGAAACTACTAAAGATAATCCCTAATTGTGTTGATGTTAAATGAATATCCTCTTGAATAAACGGTGCCGCAATCGATAATGCTGAACGGTCTAAATAGTTAATGACACCTGCTAAAAACAACATGACAATAACAATTGTTTTGCCTTCTCCGAAAATACCTTGTTGCTTCATATTAATTCACCCCTAATAGTTAAAGTTAAACACCTGAATAAGCCATAAACCCGCCATCCACAGGAATCGTCACACCAGTAACAAATGCTGAATATGTGTCATCTGCTAAAAATAACAGCGCTCCTAATAAATCTTGCGGCTTGCCAAAACGATTTTGGGGTGTAGCTGCAATAATTTTTTCTGAACGTGCTGTTAATGAGCCATCTTTATTTAGCAATAAATCATGATTTTGTTCTGTAATAAAAAATCCTGGTGCAATGGCATTTACACGTAAGCCTGCTTCCGCAAAGTGTACAGCCATCCATTGTGTAAAATTATTAATAGCCGCTTTTGCAGCACTATACGCAGGCACTTTTGTCATCGGTGCATAGGAGCTCATAGACGAGATATTAATAATTGTTCCTTTTGTTTTTAGCAATGCCTCACCAAAAACCTGAGAGGCTAAAAATGTTCCTGTAAAATTGTTAGAGAATACGCTTTCAAAACCATCTGACTTTAATTCAAAGAAATTTGGTGCATTTGATTCTTCTTGATAAAGTTCATCTGCTGTTATAGCATCTGGATGATTACCACCAGCTCCATTAATCAGTACATCGATTTGCCCATATTGCTGTAAAATGGCTTCGCGCGCTGCAATTAATGATGCTTTATCTAAAACATCTACAGAGAAATTAATGGCCTCGCCCCCATTTTCTTTAATGGCTTGGACAACCGCCTCCCCCTTTTGGGCTGTACGGTTTAAAATAGCGATTCGCATTCCTTGCTTTGCTAGCTCTTTCGCCATTTCTGAACAAAGCACACCGCTACCACCCGTAACAACAGCTACTTTATGCTGTAATGCATTATGCATTTGATCCACCTACTTTTAAAATCACCTTGCGCACTTCATTTGGATTTTTTTCGATAAATTGAAATGCCTCTTGTGCTTGTTGTAATGAGAAAGTGTGTGTAATGAGCCCTTGCTGCTGTAGCTTTCCAGCATCAACAAGCTTCACTACCTTTTCAAATTGGAATGTTTGCAAACGTGAGCCTTTAATTGTCAATTCATTTTTGGTAATTGGTAGTGGAGCAAGCTCAACCGCTTCCTCACCAAAGCTTAGTACAACAACTCTGCCAGCCGCTGACACAACATCCATTGACTGCTTAAATGTTAATGGAATACAAACTGCATCAATGGATACATTGACACCTTCTCCATCTGTCCACTTGTCAACAGCCTCCAATAAGTTTTGCTCCTTCACATTGACAATTTCATCTGCCCCAAGCTCTTTCGCATAGGCAAGCTTAGCAGCATCCAAATCGGAAATCATCACGCGTGCATCCATTAATTTAGCAAGCTTTAAAATACAAATGCCAATTGGCCCTGCACCTTGAATTAACAGCGTATCACCTGCCTGTAATTCACCACGGTAAACAGCCTGTGCACCAATTGTATACGGCTCAATCAAAACCGCTTCCTCTAAAGATGTATTATCTGCTACCTTATGCAATTGCTTTTCTGTAACAACAAAGCGTTCACGCATCCCGCCATCCTCATGTACACCAAAAACAGATAAATTTTTACATACATTCGGTTGACCTTTGCGGCAAGCATAACACTCACCGCAATAGCGAATTGGTTCAACAACAACTTTGTCACCAGCTTTTAACGCCTGTACAGCCTCACCAACCTCTACCACACGTCCAGCAACTTCATGACCTGGTACACGAGGTAATGTCGCTAATGGATTTGATCCATGATAAATATGCATATCTGAGCCACAAATACCTACATATTCTGTTTGCACAAGAACATCCGTTGGCTTTGTAATCACTGGTTCTGCCACATCAATTAAAGCCATTTCAAAAGGTTTCATTACTTGTAATGCTTTCATAACTGTCACCTATTTCTTTAAATTTTCATAAGCATCCCAAAGACCGTGTAAATACATAATGCCAAGTGCTCGGTCGTATAAGCCGTAGCCTGGGCGACATTGCTCTCCCCAAATATGACGACCATGATCTGGACGTACATAGCCTTCATAATTTTGCTCGTTTAATGTACGTACGATGTTTTTAATATCAATTGAGCCATCTGCTGTAAAATGAGATGTTTCAAAGAAGCTACCATCCTCTAAAATTTTTACATTACGAATATGAGCGAATGGTGCACGAGATGCATATTTTTCAGCAATGGCTACCATATCATTTTGAGGATCCGCCCCCATTGAGCCTGAGCAGAATGTAAATCCATTTGCTTTTGAATCTGAAATAGCAATTAGTTTTTCATAGCTTTCTGCGCCTGTAATAATACGTGGCAAGCCAAAGATCGAATATGGTGGATCATCTGGATGAATCGCCATTTGAATCCCTGCTTCTTCTGCTACTGGTAAAATTGCTTGTAAAAAGTAAGCTAGGTTATCCCATAATTGATTTTCATCTATTTCTTTGTACTGCTCAAATAATTCTGATAGTCGAGATAGACGCTCTGGTTCCCAGCCTGGAAGCGTTAAATCAGAAGAAGCACTTACTTCATTCACAAGCTCCTGTGGGTCTAAATTCATCACCTTTGATTTATCAAAATATAATGCCGTTGAGCCATCCTCTAAAGGATGGAATAGATCTGTACGTGTCCAGTCAAAAACAGGCATGAAATTATAGCAAATAACCTTTACACCCGCTTCGCCAAGATTGCGAATAGACTGTTTATAATTTTCAATATATTGATCACGAGTCGGTAAGCCTAATTTAATATCTTCATGTACATTTACACTTTCCACAACGTCCGCATGGAATCCGCAAGATTTAATATAGTCTACCTCTTCTTGAATGGCTTCCTTCGTCCATACTTCTCCAGCTGGTAATTGATGTAATGCCCATACAATTCCTTTTACATTTGGAATTTGTCTTACATCCTCTAATGTCACTGTATCATTGCCACGACCATACCATCTAAATGTCATATTCATTATTCAGTACCTCCTAGTTTGCTAGATTTTCTATATATGCTTTTGCTCGTTCAACAACACCTGCATAGCCATCTTTTGCATAGGCTTTATTTAAATCACTGCCAACACCCACTGCAACAGCGCCTGCTTCTAGCCATTCACCCATATTTGCTAAACCAACACCGCCTGTAGGCATAATCGTGACATTCGGTAATGGGCCTTTCACAGACTTAATAAAGCTTGGTTCAAACTGACTTGCTGGGAATAGCTTAATAATATCGCTGCCACCCTCAAGTGCTGTTACCATTTCTTTAATCGTCATACAGCCGGGTAAATATGGTATACTATAGCGATTACAAATAAGTGCAATGTCTGCATTATAGCTCGGACTTACAACAAATTTAGCACCATTTAAAATTGCATGACGCGCTGTTTCAGCATCTAACACTGTACCAGCGCCAATTAATGCATCACTATTGCGTAATGCTTTAAATGTATCTTCGATAAAAGGTGTTGTGTACGTTAATTCGATGGCTTGAATACCACCTTCAATAGCACCTTTTGAAATTTCTATTGCTTCTTCAGGTGAATTGCCTCGCACAACGGCTACAACCTTTGCAGCTGATAACGCTTTCAAAATTTCGATTTTTTGCATTGATCACAGCTCCTTAACGCTCAATTAATTTTTCATCTCCGATAAACTGCTTTAACTCTTGTAATGATGGAAGCCCCTCATTGTCTCCTTTAATTGTGGCAACAAGTGCACCAGCACCATTTGCTAAACGCAGACGCTCTGGAATATCATCACCATTTAAGTAGCTATAGACGTAAGCTGAATCAAAGGCATCCCCGGCTCCAACTGTATCAATTGCACGAATTGAAAATGCTTCACGATCATACTGTTCGGTTGCGGTATAAACGGAGGCTCCTTGCTCACCTTTTTTAATAATCATTTCATCTATGTGATATTGCTGTTGAACGTCCTGTATTGTACGTCCCTTAAATAAAAGTTCAAATTCGTCTTGTCCTGTAAGAAGGAGATTAACAAATGGGTATAGCTTTTCATATGCTGTACGAGCATCTTCTATTGTCCATAGCTTTAATCGTAAATTTGGATCAAAGGACACAGGAATATTTTTTGTCTTTGCTAATTGAATCAATTTTAATGCAACATCAACATTGTGCTCGCATACTGCTAAATACACACCGCTTATATGTAATAAATCAACATCATCCAACACTGATTCATCTAAGCGATCTGCTGTTAATTCAAATAAAGGTGATGGCTTACGATAATAAAACGATTTACCTGCCCCATCTTCCCGTATTTCCTTAAAATAAATGGAGGTTGGAATATGCGGTGTCCGCATAACATGTGATACATCAATGCCTTCACCACGAGCAAAGTTATAAATGACCTTGCCGAATTCGTCATCTCCGATACAACTGATCCATCTTGCTTCCATATCTAAACGCGTAATGCCTATTGCAAAATTAAGTTCTGCTCCACCCACAGCTCGTTCAAAGGAAGGAACAAATCGTAGAGGACCTGTTTTAGATGGATTAAAAACAACCATTGCATCACCAATCGTTGCAATCCGTTTATTTTTCAAATTTATTCATCCCCTTCATTAATAAAACGATTTAGTAAAACGTTTTATTAATACTAACATGATTTTTTTTATGTTGCAACAATAATCGGATTATTTAGATTGTTAGCACTAGCATTTTTCCTATATGCAAAAAACTCCTACAATCATCTTTTTAATGAATGTAGGGGGCTGATTTATTATGCCTATATGACCTTTCCTTATTTAAATAATAGGCGCGCCTTGATTCGATTGGACGCACACCTTCTTATATGCTTTAGCCTTTTATCCCGTATTAATGGCTGTAAGACCCCACTGATTGAAGGTTCACTTTATATTTTCCAAAAAACGAATGACAACATTTGTAAACTCCTTTGGCTTATCATAATGAATATCATGTCCAGGTGAATTGATATTCACTCTTACACCATTCTCTAACAAGCTCACAACTCGATCAGTATCCTCATCTGATAACGCAGCTACTAATAAATCGCCATCATAGCTCGTATTGGCTTTTAAAAATACTGTTGGGCTTTTAATTTTTGTTAGTATTTCAGCCTGATTATAATCCTCAAACCATGAATGATTATAAAATGTTTCCCCAAATTTACGGTCAAATGGATACGTTTCTGCTTCAAACATTCGATTAATTTGTGGTGGCAAATAAATTAAATGCACAGGCTTATTTGGATGCTTTCGATGATAGGCGCTAGCATCCTTTGAAAACTTACGCCATAGAAAATCCCCAAATATATTTTTCCAGTAACTGTTCTTTAATGCATACGTAAAGTAATCTTGAATTTCCTGTTGATTTTTAAAATCCTCATACATTTGAAATCCATAGACCCAAACATAGGTATTTTCACATCTATTCGGCTCTGTTGAAAAGAAAGGTGAATCTTCAATAATAGTTCCTAGCACTAATGCAGGATAATGTGCTGCCATCCAGGCTGCAAGCATTCCTCCTGATGAATGACCAGATATCACAGTAGGCTTACCTATTACTACTTCCATAAACTCAGCAAAATCCTTCGCCATTGCCTTAGCTGTATACTTCTCAGGATTCCAATCCGATTTTCCATGTCCATGACAATCAACAGCATAAACATGATAATGCTGTGCTAATTCAGGCAACACTTTTGAATAGTCCTCCCAAGTCATGCCTTGTCCATGAATTAATAGAAGAGGCGTTTTGCCATTTGCTGGACCTTCACCATAATTGAGTACAGTACCATCCTGTAATTTTATTTGCTTCTCAGAAAATCCTGCATTGTACATTTTCTTTAAAGGCTTCTTGATATACGTTATATTTTGATAAAAATAAGATGCAGCTAGTAGCACAATTAACAATAAGATAATAGCAATAAGCTTCATTCTCACGCCCCTCCCATTACAATAGAAGTTCCTAATTTATGCCCTTTAAAATTTCCAAAAAAGATTCTCTTTTGTTTTAAAATGATAATAGAAGCTCCTTTTACTACTACCAGAGCATTTCACGATATCACCAGCTGTAGTAGCATTGTCACCACCGTTCATTATAACATAGACAATTTATGGGCTACCCTCTCCCATTCTATATAACAGCATTAATAGGCGGCATAATCATGTTAGTCGTTGCAACCAACCCCTTGATATTACAAAGCAAAATCATCATTAAAATAAAATATTTTTCTTAACTAAAAGCCGAATTGTCTTAATCACCATAAGACAATTCGGCTCTTTTAACGGATTATATTATAAAAAGCTTGTCACAACATCTACTAAGCTATAGCCACCTAAGAAAACACAAACAGCTACAATAGCAACACCAATAATATTGCTGACTGTTTTATTCACATAGTTGCCTAGTAAGTCTTTATTATTCATAACAATTAATAGGTAAATTGCAACAATTGGTAATAAAATACCATTCAATGCTTGCGCTAATAATAGCACTTGCATTGGTTCAAAGCCTGTTGCAGATGTAATAATTCCAATCAGCATAACAATAGTAAAGACTAGCTTGAATTTTTTATTTTTCATACCGTCCTTCCAGCCAAAGACACTTGCCAATGTAACAGCTGCTCCAAGAGGGCTGGCAAGAGCGGAAGAAAAACCAGCAGCAAAAATACCAATACATAAAAATACTTTTGCCCATTCACCAAATAAAGGCTCTAGTTGAACAGATAAATCTGCAACATTCTTCACATCAGAGCCTAGCATTGTTGCACCAGCGGTAATTAAAATAGCTGCTGTAATAAGACCACCTACACCAATGGATAAAACTGTATCAAGACGAGCATCTTTTAAATCACTTGGCTTTGACCAATTTTCTTGTACCATAGATGAGTGAATAAAGAAATTATAAGGCACTACCGTTGTTCCAATTAACGCAATAATTGTTACAATGGATCCTGCTGGAATATTTGGCACAACAGAGTTTTTGAAAATGCTTGACCAATCAGGTTGTACAACAAACATCGTTGTGAAAAAAGTAATACTCATAATCACTACTAAAAAAATCATGACACGTTCAATAATTTTATAGCTGCCAGTTAAACCTAAAATCAGAATAAGAACCCCAATAAACGGACTGATAACATTTGCTGGAATACCGCCAAATAATGTAGACAGCCCCATAGATGTTCCAATCAAATCCCCAGATATATATGCTGAACAGCCAACCGCAATAGCAATGGCGATAATCCAAATTGAAGCAAATTTTAATAATGGTTGTTTAAATTGTTCCGAGATTGCTTGCCCTAAATCTTTTTTTGCAATAATACCGATTCTCGCTGCCATTTCCTGCAAAATAATAGTTGTAATAATGGAAAAGACCACTGCCCATAAAAGTGCAAAGCCAAAACTAGCCCCTGCCCGTGTAGCTGTTGTTACTGTTCCAGGACCGATAAAGGATGCTGCAATAACCGCTCCAGGACCGATTACTTTTAAACGTTGAAGCATTGTACGTTTACTTACTACAGTTAGTGTATTGTCATTTAACTTTTGTGTCATAGAACCATCCCCTTGAAATTGAAAGTATCAAGGACGTCTTAAAAAATCTCTATCAAACAAGTTGGATTGGTAGAGAAAATGAATCAATTATTCACTTTCTAAATAATTATAGATGGTCTGTTTTGTAACATTTAAAATATCAGCAACTTTATCTGTAGAACCTTGAACTAAAAATATCCCCTTCTTATCTAGGTTCTGTACAAAAGCAACTTTATCAATCTTTGCTGATATTGGTAAGGTTAAATTCAGCTCTATTAATGTTGTTTGAATAATTTGATCAAACATTTCTGTAATTGACGTCGCATAACTTTCATTAATTTGTGACTTAATATCAAATGGCATTAAAATATTTGTTAATAATTGATGCATATGAGCAAACTGCGTAATGTTGTAGTTGATACCAAATAAGCCGACAACTTTCCCACTATAATCTTTAATATATACAATAGAAGATTTAATTTTTACACCGTCTTTTGTTGTTGAATAAGTGCCTAAAACATCTTCTAAATTAGTAGGGTCTTTTTTTAATTGCTGTAAAACAAAATCTGTAATTGGAGCACCTAATTTACGACCTGTCAAATTACCCTTTATATAAATTAATGACTTTTCCATATTCGAAAAATCATGGACAACGACTTCACAACTTTCATCAAATATAGCGTAAATCGCATCAGCCATACGCAAATATGGGAGAAAAATAGGATTGATGGTTGAATTCATAAATATCCCTCTTTTTTTAGATTTGAGAAAATAGCTGTTTTAGGAAGTGAATACCTTTTACGCTATTTCCTTCATTGTTTAGTAATGGACTGTAAATACCTATACCTATCTTATCGAAAGTTGGATATTGGTTACAAGAAGATAACTTGTAAGAAAATATACTTCCAGAGATTCCACTTTTCGCAGCGATTTGTTGATTGTTCACTGCTAGGGGTGACTCACCATACAAACCACTTGCTAATAATGCTCTATGTGCATATCGAGCTATAGCATCATGAGTAATCAACTGCTGAAATTTATAACCAATTTTCGCCAAATCCTGTGTTGACATTTGTAATGAGCATAAGGTTAGATAGGTTTCTAGTGTATTTTCAATCGCATCTTCTAGTAAATCCAGTTTGTTTAGTGTGTGTAAAATTTCTTTGTTTCGCTCGCTATGCTGCCTCTCATAGGATAAGACATTCTCATCAATTGTTGTGACAACATTAAATTGCTGAGCTATAAATAATTGGATATTTCGAACTTTTTCAATTATTGAATGACCATCAATCATAGAAGTAATCGTTAATGCACCCGCATTAATAAAGGGATTTAAAATTGCACCATTCACATAAAATGCTGTAGCAGATTTTGTATTATAAGCAATAGATGAGGCTGTAATCCCTACTTTTTGCCTCACCTTATTTACACCGCATTGTTTTAAGACATAAAACAGTGAGAAAAACTTTGAAATGCTTTGAATCGTAAAATATTGTGGATATTGTCGATTGCTGAAAATATCCTGCTCTGAAAAAGCAATAGAAACTTCAAAATATTGAGAAGGCAAGTGCTCTAATATCGGTAAATGCGAAGGAAGATAACCCTCGACTTGCTTTGTTTCCCACTCATATGCTTGAGCTAACCACTTAGGCGTGAGCTGTGGCGTGTGCAGCTGTTTCATCTTGGCTTTGCTTGTAAACGATATCGCCGGCTAAAGCATAGAGTAAAAGTGTTGAAGCAAAGTGTGCCGATAATTGAGTAGGGTCTTGTTGAGGATAAATTTCAACAAAGTCCATACCAACAATGCCTTGTTTTGTTAATTCATAGACAAGTGTCAATAGCTCATAAGATGTTAAGCCATTTCCATCCACTGGACCACCTGGATTAAAAGCAAAATCTAATACATCACTACAAATGCTTAAGTACACAACATCAACATCTTTCGAAGCTTGTGCATAAATATCTTTTGCAAGCTGACGAATATCATGATGTTCGCGAATATCATTGACTGTAATTGTCACTGCACCAGCATTTTTAGCATTTTTTCCGCTTTCAGGCTTGTTACGTGGACCATGAATACCTGTATGAATAATGCTTTCATTACGCACATTTTCTTCTTCATATAAGCGTGCAAATGGACTGCAACGAGCAAATTGATCACCATTGTGTGAAGGAAGATTATCATAATGTGCATCTAGATGAACAATACCGACTTTTTTGCCCTTTTGAGTAAGTCCACGAACAATCGGATATGTAACACCGTGATCTCCACCTAAACCAATAATAAATTTCTCTGAATCCCAAAGCTCTGAAGCAAAGTTTGTAATACGGTTCATTGTTTCATCTACATCCGCAGGAACTATATCAATATCCCCTACATCTCCTAAACGAACATGTTCAAAAACATCTATATCATTTAGTTCTGGTAGATAGCCAGAATAGCGTCCTGAGCATAGGCGCATCACTTTTGGCCCTAGTTCACACCCTGTATAATCGCCCCAAGTTACAGCACCCTCCCATGGAATACCATAAATAATTGCATCTACCTGTGAGTAATCTTTTGTTTTTGAAAGATTGGCAGCACCTAACATACAAGGTGTATTACCATAAATATTTGTCATATTTCCAAACCCCTTTTTAATTTTTTTAAAATTATTTATAAAATTATTAAAATCTAATTTTTAATAATTGTCAAACAATTTTTATTAAATTTCAAAATTAATATGTCAAATAATCAGAGATATACGCATATAAAAAGCGTGACAATCAATATTGTTTTTATTGATTGCCACGCTTTATTTTAATTTTTTTAAAATCTATATTTGTGCTAGGGCGTAAGAGAAACGCTGTACAGCCTGTTCTATAATTGCACGAGGTGTAGCAATATTCATACGCACAAAGCCCTCTCCTTGTGGGCCATACTTTGAGCCTGGATCTAAGGCTAGTCCCGCTGCTAAAAGTTTTTCCATCATTTGCTGCTCATCAATACCTAATGGACGATAATCAATCCACAATAAATAAGTAGCATCAGATTTAGTGACGCGAATACCAGGAATTTTTGATAATTCATCAACAGCATAGTCCATATTTTCAGAAATATAGCTTAAAACTTCCTCTAACCAAGGTTGTCCATCTTGATAAACAGCAGCAACTACAGCATCAGCAAAAACATTTAAGCCATGGATACCATTGCTCATTGCATGCTCAGCAATTTGGCAATGATTCTCTACTGTAGAGGAAATCAGCATGGCAGCTTGAATACCAGCAATATTAAATGTTTTTGTAGGTGCAATGGCAGCAAAAACCATTGCTTTTTCAGCATCCTTAACAGTTAATATTGGGGTATGCTTTAAAGTTGGATTAATGACCAAATCGCAGTGAATTTCATCAGATAAAATAACGACATCATATTGAATAGCTAACTTAACAATTTGTTCCAGCGTTGAGCGTGACCAAACAATCCCCCCAGGATTATGAGGATTACATAAAATAAATAGCTTACTATGTTGGAAGGCTTCTTCAAGGCGTGCTAAGTCTAGTTGATAGGAGCCATTTTGTTCCTGCAGATGGCAAAATTCTACATGTCGCTTTTTTTGCTTTGTAATTTGAAAGAACGGCGGATAGACAGGAGGCGTCACAACAATCGTATCCCCTACATTTGTGAAACATTCAATAACATTTGCAATAATTGGAATCACACCCGGTTGAAATAGCATTTGCTGTTCTGGGATTGCCCAATGATGGTGCTGCTGATACCAATTTTGAATAGCTGTAATGGTTTTAGAGGACACCGTAGAATAACCAAAAATCGGATGCGTAAGACGTTCTGCTACAGCCTGTTGAATAATAGGTGGTGCAGCAAAATCCATATCAGCAATCCACATGGCTAGCATATCATCCGTACTTTGTACATTGTATACTGCATCTAGAGTATCCCACTTAACACAATTTGTTTGTCGACGACTAATAACTTCGTTTAATACCAAAGCATTCACCTTCTATTTCTTATAATATTGATTATTACTAAAATCATGATTGCACTTATTATAGTAGGCACACCAACTATAAATCAAATGAATATTAAAAAAATAATTATGAAAATAATTCATAATTATAGCAGATAAATGATTGATATAAGTTGAGGCTGGTAAATGCTCTTTCATAAAAAAAGAGATGCTGTAGCACCTCTCATTTTAATATTCTTCAGCGTACCAGCTATAATATCTCTTCTCTCAAAGAATTAACATTGTTCAGCTAATACTATAAATTTTCTGAGGCTTTTCGTTTCATTAAAACCTCATTTCCGTATGTATCTCCCCAATCACGCATCAGGTAAATAATTGGTTTTAATGTTTCTCCAAAGGCTGTAAGAGAGTATTCGACTTTTGGCGGAATTTGCCGATATATTTCACGATTTACAATACCATCACGTTCTAATTCACGAAGTTGCAGTGTTAACATACGCTTTGTTGTATAAGGCATCAGTCTTCCTAACTCATTAAAACGTTTAGGTCCAGCAATCAAATTATATAGTATGATTCCTTTCCATTTACCACCTATCACATCTACAGGAATAGCAACGGGACAAGCTGTTTTATCAGGGCATTTTTCAGTTTGAAATTCCTTCACAGTAACACTCCAATCTTTTAAGTATCAAATTATATACCATATTCCAAAATTAATACTATTCAACAAAAATGTGCGTACTATTAATTTTATTTTATATACCGTAATATTAACATTAAAGACTAAATATTTATATTTTTCTATCTATTTATTTCCACATTCTAATATGTATTAGAATATGCGTTATTTGCCTAATCGAGATAAATATTTAGTTATTTTCAACATCCATTACCTTGTATTAGAGGAGGGAGGATATAACAAATTTCAAGTTTTCTGTGCAGCAGAAGCACTCTCGCACCGCTACTACTATTATATAATCCAGAGTGAGGATACTATAACTTAAGGAGTGACCAATATGAAATCACAAATTATTCAATCTTTCGGTAAGCCATCCGTCTTTCAATTAGAGGATATTTCTAAACCTAGTCTAAAACCTGGACATGTACTTCTCGAAGTAAAGGCTTCAAGTGTAAATCCTATTGATACGAAAGTACGTGCTGGTGTTGTGCCAGCAGTCGCTCCAGAATTTCCAGCAGTTTTACATGGAGATGTCGCTGGTATTGTATGTGCAATAGGAGAAGGCGTTACTAAGTTTACCATTGGGGATGAGGTATACGGTTGTGCAGGTGGATTTAAAGGAACGTTTGGTGGGGCACTTGCAGAGTTTATGCTAGCCGACGCTGATTTACTTGCTCATAAACCGAAAAACTTGACGATGGAGGAGGCCGCTGCTTTACCATTAGTATCCATTACTGCTTGGGAAGCATTATTTAATCGCGCACGTCTTACATCTGACCAAAATATATTAATTCATGGGGCTACAGGCGGTGTGGGGCACGTAGCCATTCAATTAGCAAAATGGGTAGGAGCCAATGTTTACACAACTGCCTCTAGCAAGAAAAAATTAGAGATTGCTATGGACCTTGGTGCTGATGTAGCTATTAATTACCGAGAAGAAAGCGTCCAAGACTATGTACAAAAATATACAGATGGAAAAGGCTTTGACGTGGTATTTGATACTGTAGGTGGTGAAAACTTAGACCGCTCTTTTGAAGCAGCAGCAGTGCATGGAACAGTAGCTGCTATTGCGGCTCGTTCCACACACGACCTTTCTCCCGTTCATTCAAAAGGGCTTTCGCTTCATGTTACCTTTATGCTGTTAAAAATCTTAAATCCAGATATGCATAAGGATTACGGGGAAATTTTACAACGAATCACAAATGTAGTGGAGGAAGGAAAGCTACGCCCACTCGTAGATTCAACAATTTTTACGTTTGATGAAGTTGCAGAAGCTCATAGATACTTAGAGTCAGGTGAAGCATTAGGAAAGGTTGTTTTGAGAAATAATTGGTCATAAACCATTGCTGCCCTAAAAGCATTTAAGGAATATTTAATAATTATCTAATAAATTGTTTATTTTTCAATTGTATCCTTAACTTCAATATGAAACGGAGGATCATTGAATGCTAAAAACAGGGCGCTGGCTTTATAGTATGTTTGCAGCTATTTTTTTCATCTGTATACTAACACAATTTTTTCTAGCAGGTATGGCTATTTTCGGAGGAGGTCAATTCTGGGCTAATCATAAAATGCTTGTTCACTTATTTGGTCTTAATATAGCAGTAATCATGATGATTGGTGCTTTTATGGGTAGTGCTAAAAAGAATGATTATTTGGTTATTTTAGGATTATTTATTTCTATTATTACAATGTATGCAAGCGCCAATCTCGGATTTCACTATCCCTATTTAGGCGCATTGCATCCTATTTTAGGTATACTTATTACAATTTTATCTATTATAACTTTATATCGTTCAATCCGTTTATTGAAAGAGGCATAGTTTGCCAATAAAAACTCCGAGCTATCGGGCTTCACAAGATAGTTCGGAGTTTCTTATATTTTTAT
This sequence comes from Lysinibacillus sp. FSL K6-0232, assembly GCF_038008325.1. NCBI lineage: Bacteria > Bacillati > Bacillota > Bacilli > Caryophanales > Bacillaceae > Lysinibacillus > Lysinibacillus sp. FSL K6-0232. The sequence goes on from NZ_JBBOYW010000001.1 coordinate 3,888,350, forward strand.
AAAGCGATAGCCTACGCCCCATACAGTTTCAATAAACTTTGGATTGGATGGGTTTTCCTCTATCTTTTCTCTTAGCTTTCGAATATGTACAGTAACGGTTGTTACATCTCCCATTGAATCCAATCCCCATATTCGTTCAAATAAATGCTCTTTGCTAAACACTCTATTTGTACAACACTATTCTTAAACAGTAAATCAACTAAGCGTATTTTTTATTTAATAGCAGCATCAGTTGTTGGTCTTTCACATATTTGGGGAGGTGTCCACTATCCAATCGATGTGTTAACAGCAGCTTTTATCGGTATTGCCATTGCATGTAGCTTATCTTCTTTTATTACTCGTTCAAGGGTCGTGCTAAGTATAGTCAATCTATACGATCATCTAACAAAAAGGGTTAAAAAAGCGGCTAATGACCAAACGAATATCTCGGAAAGGGAAGGCTAAAGCTCAATATAAGCTCCTACAAAACATTCATCTGAATTTCTTTTTTACTAATTCCTAAATGCTACTTTTGTAAAGAAAAGATTTATGTAAGATTAAGAATAAATGAATGTAAAGGCATGATGTATAGTGAATAAAGAAATGTTAAAGGGAACAATTGATTTATTGATACTTTCCACCTTAGCTCTAGCAGATAATTATGGATACGAAATTTCCAAAGAAATAAAAGACCGAACAGAGGGGATGTTTGAAATTCAAGAAGCTTCCCTCTATCTGTCATTAAAGCGGCTAGAAAAAAATAATTGTATTGAAGCATATTGGGGTACTCAAAGTCATGGAGGAAAACGAAAATATTATCGTTTAACGGACTTAGGGAGTAAACAGTTAGAAGAGATAAAACGTGATTGGATAAAGGTTTCGGAAATGGTAAAACGTTTTTTATAAAGGAGTGGGTTCATTTACATTTTTTCCTTTAATCAATTAAAGTATAAGAGCATATTAATCTTATCCATCTTAATTTTTGGTTTCTCATATTTTATGGATACTTTCAATCAACCCTAGCAATCCCACATAGCCTATTTAGTTGGATATGCATTAGCCATTATGATTGCAAGCTTCTGGGGAATTTTAAACTATATTGATCATTTACGCATCGATCCTCTTTACAAACAGGCAATTACAATTCATAAATTTATCGCTGAGTTGGAGCTTAATGCGGATGATAAATTAGAATTGGCAGCTTATATGGAGGATTATGTAAATGATCAAGTGGTGAACGGCGAAGATACTAAAAGTGCGACGGAAAAGGTAATTAGTCAATTTAAAGTAAAAGAAATTATAGGAAATCAACTGAACAAGGATATGTTCTTTTTCCATTCTCATCATTACTTACTTGGAAATGGGCTAATTTTATTGTTAATAGGTATTGTTTTCTGGTTTTTATTTTCTCAATTTCATTTGATAACATTGGTGACCATACAATTACTAGGAATTTGCTATGCTTTTGGATTTTGGCTATTATTTGTGCTTTACAAATTTTTAAATATAATCTTAAAGAAAAAAGCTTAAAAACATTTAAAGTAGTGACCCTCCCATTTTGTGCGGAGGATCACTATTTTCTATTTTCGATCAAATATTACCCCAAACGTAGATGCTTTTACATATGGCTGATCCTTTAACAACATGAGCTGCTCTGGTGTACCAGATACAACAGCCCCAATAACCTTTATATCATCGCTCTCCAATTTGCCATCCTTCCCTACTAAAGCCTGATAAACCTGATTCGTTTCCCATTCAAAATTCTTACTTTTATGAAGAAGTTCAATATGCTGAATAAAACTATCCACCTCATTGCTTGCAGAGCGTCGGGTTATTGGCTTTGATTGCTCTGATTGAAAGCCGTAAATAAATGGAGAATTAGCTTGAATTGTACTCTGATCTTTCTCCAAAAATGCCGTTATATCTTTTGTAAAGGCATCCACCCACCACCAGTCTGCCTGTACCCCTGATGGCAGCTTGCTTTTTATTTCATCAAAATCATATGCTGAATCAAAGGATATCGCTAACTCAACTAAAGTATTTTCCTCCAATTGGTTGAGCTCACCTATACTATCTTGATAAACATCATATGAAATTTTAGGGTGGTAAAAGAACATTTCTCGATCACCCGTATATTCATTAAACCGTTCCAATTGGGAAGTTTCTGCTAATGATTCTGAGCCTTCGAATTGAATTGGGTCTGAACTATAATTTCGTGTAAGCGCGCCAAATAAATTGTAATCACTTTCAAGAGGTTGCCAAATATATGGTCGATGCTGCTCTCCAAGCACCTTATAGGTTGTTGTTGTTATTCTCCCACCAAGCAAATCATCATCATATAGCTGATTACTAATTTGAACATTTGGAGCACTAATTGCGTTAAATAATTGAATATCATCCATTACCTTTTGAGCACTATTTAATGATAAATACCTAAGACCATACCAAAATACTACTAAAACAATTGGCGTAACGATAATTGCTATACCTGTCATTTTTATCGTTGACCAAAGCTTTGCCCTTCTCATTATTTTTTTCGTCTGCTTGTCATCAAATAAAAAATCAGGCTGCTCCTTATTCATCATCTATCTCCTCCTGAAAGCGTGTTGTAAATTCTTCCTTAGCACGTCTAACATGCGTTTTTAATGTATTTTCATTTTTACTCATTAAGGCTGAAATTTCTTTATACGATAAGCCTAGCTCATATTTAAGGACTAATAATTCCTGATGTAAGATAGACAACGTTTCAAGTGTGCTTCTTATATCCTTTACTCTTTCATTTTTTAGCGCTTGAATTTCAGGGATATTCGTCAATGCGGTCAATTGCATCTCATCCAATTCCGTTGTTGGATGACGCTGCTCTTTTCTTTTCATATCATAAAATTGATTGGTGGCTACGCGATAGAGCCAGCTCATGACCTTATCTGATTGAATGCCATCCTTATGTAACAAAAATTTATAGCATGTATCCTGAACAATATCTTCTGCATCCTCATGGGCTAATCCCCGCTTTCTTAAATAACGATATAACAGGATTCCTGCCTGCTGTAAAAACTTATTCATCGATTGCTTCGCTACGTCCCCCTCCCTTCTGCCTATACAACGCACAACTCTATGGAAAGTTTACATGTGCTGGTAAATAAATTTTTTATTCCATAAAAAAAATTATCTCTCCTCATAGAAGAAAGATAATTTTCAATAAAGCTTATTATAATCAAATGTATTATTTTGCTAAGGCGATTTTTATATGTGCTAAGTGGTGCTCCTCGTGCCAAGAAAGCTTTGCGAGTTTTGCTGCTACCTTAATTTCACCTGCTTGCTGATGTGTGAAGGTGCGGCTTAATTGTTCCTCTACTAAGCTATTCCCTAAAGCAACAATACGCTCATTTATACCTTCTAGCATTTTAATCGAGCTTTCTACAGGAAGCTTTGTGTCTGGCTGAATCGCCCATTTTTCCTCATCAAAGGCAGGCACAGTTGGATTATTATCCGTTAATGCAAGCTTTAAGCGCTGATACATATTGAGCTGTGAGTCGGCAATATGGTGGACAAGCTGGCGCACATTCCAGCTACCCTCACGATACGTTTTGTTTAAATCCGCATCACTTATCCCATCCACTGTTGCACGCAAACGCTCTGTATATGTCGCGATTTGCTTTAACCATTGCTGCACGTCTTCTAGCCTAACATGTTCAGGAACTTGCAATTGACCAATTGGGTATTTTACATCCATTTTCCATCTTCCTTCCTTATTTTGTCTTAGCTTTAACTATACCTAATAGACTTAGTTGTTGCACTCTTTTTGTTTTTCATTTATGTCCTATAAAATTTAACTAGCTATTTTCAACAAGCATTATAGCTTTAAAATAAGTTTGATTAAAAGCTGTTTGAATTTGTTATTGCTAACCTTAAGTGTCCTACAAAGTGCAGTGCAGTACACTATTATTGTTATTTCCCCCACAATAAAAACTATCCTTTACTCATTATTTTTGTAAAGGATAGTTTTATCAAGCGATTCTATATATTCAGAAATTTTAAGTGAAAATATATCACCTACTAACTTAAAGCGAAATTGCGCCTATTAGGACTGCTGTAATGGTCATTACTATATTTGCTCCAAGCGCCCATTTTAAAAGGTATTTTTGATGCTCTCCAAACCCTACTCCTACTAATCCGATAAGAATAAATGTAGCAGGAACCAAGGGCGACAATGGATAGCCAACTGTTGAATGACCTAACAGAGCCGCACGCCCTATTTCAACGGGATCAATTCCAAAGCTAGTCGCTGTTTCACTAATAATCGGAAGAATTCCGAAGTAATAGGCATCAGGTGAAAAGACGAAGCCAAGAGGTATACTCGTTAGCGCCACCACTAAAGGTAAATGTGCGCCAAGCCATTCGGGAATAACCAAAACGATTGTAGAAGCCATTGCATCCATCATACCAGTTCCACTAAATACACCCGTAAATATGCCTGCAGCGAAAACTAATGTACTAATCAGCACAAAGTTATTTGCATGGCTTAAAATCATTTTTTGTTGTTCTACTGGATTAGGGAAGTTTACAAGCAATGCAATAGCGAATGCTGTCGCAAACAAAATTTGAATTGGTAACACTTCCATCACTAACATTACCATAAGAGCAGTTGTCAAAACCAAGTTAAACCAGAATAATTTCGAAGCTGGTCTACTGCCCTCAACTGTAGCAGCTTGTTCTGCTAAAGCTCTAAAAGATTCCGATTGAATAAACCCTAATCTTTCCCGTTCCTTCTTACCCAGTATATAGGCGACAAAAAGCGTCCATAGAAGACCAGCTATCATAACTGGGATAATCGGAATAAATAAATCGTAAATTTCTACATGAAGACTAGCTGCCGCTCTTACTAGAGGTCCTCCCCAGGGAATGATATTCATTATTCCAGCCGCTAATGAAACAACACACGCTAATACAAGCCGATTTAAACCTAGTCTTTTGTAAATCGGAAGCAATGCTGAAATTGTAATCATAAACGTTGAAGAGCCATCTCCGTCCAAACCAACTAATATTGTCATAACCGCAGTAGCTAAAACAAGCTTTAGCGGATCGCCTTTTACGAAATTAAGTATTTTGGCAATCAGAGGGTCAAATAAACCAACATCAATCATCAAACCGAAATATAAAATAGCAAAAACAATCATTACTGCTGTAGGTGTTACTTTTATAATTCCATCCATCATCATTTGTCCCATCTCAGCGCTAAACCCACCAATTAAGGCAAAAACGACAGCAACCAAAACGAAAGCTACTACAACTGAAAGCCGCTTAGTTAAAACTAACAGCAGAAAAGTTGCGATCATACAAAAACCTAAAATAGACAACATTTATAATCCCTCCACTTTATATAACAAGAAACACATATTTTATCGTTTAAGAAGAATTCCTTATATCTTAGCGAAAAATTCCTCCTTCTACGAATTTACACTATTATTCAATAACAACCATCCCGAAAACTTAATAATACAAATATTCTAATAATTTAATTTAAAAATAAATTCTCTTTCATGTTGTCTATTTTCTATCTAATCTGCTTATTGTCTATATGATTTTAAAGGCTCTATCAAACAAAAAACAGTCGCTTTTTATTATATCATCATAAAAGATAGAGTTATACAATAAAAATGGTAAAAGAGCAATTCTTTGTAGTAGATTTAATGGAAGCGAAAACGAAGCTAATAAAAATCAAGAATCACGGAGTTTTATCGATTATTTTCATTTAAATTATAAAGTAATTTAAAATTTTTGGTGATTATGAGGATGATTTTATGAAAAAACTATATATGCAGAAAGTAATTCTAGGTATGCTCCTTTTTTAGCTGCTTGTGTTCCTTGAGGCAAGGAAAGATATTTTCAAGTATCTTTTGTTCAAGCCGAACCAGATAGTCATTTTGAAGTAGAATTATTACTGCTTACTGACTACGCTGGAAAAACTGCCCCTTCACTAGAAACAGTAAAATTTGAGATTGAGGATACAAATATAAAAGGTACTATTGAGATTGATCGTACTAGTATTACTAATGATAAAGTAAATAGTATTATTGAGGAGGGACAACAACTCAATTTAAAAATTGAATATGCTGAAGGTCAAAATTATATAATAAATAAAACTATAAAGCTGAATAATAACGGCTCTCCTATTGACTATTATAAAGAATGATTAATCATTGAATAGAAGAGCTTACATTATTTTAACGACTTTATTGTAAATTAACTATACTATAATAACTAATATATCTATAAATAATTATCAAAAAATTAACAATAAGAGATATATGTTATTGGATGATGAAATATTTAAAGTATTAAGATAGCAGCAGACATACTATTATGCCTTAAAGCAATATTTTATCTATTTACAAAAGAAAAAATAGTAGTTATGAAGATGTTCAGATAATAAATTTTTACACAGAAGGAGATATGATTATGGAAAAAAGCAAATTACTAAGAATGGACAATGTCGGTATCGTTGTAGAATCTCTTGATGACGCAATCTCTTTCTTTGAGGAGATTGGCTTGAAGCTTGAAGGGCGAACTATTGTCGAAGGTGAATGGGCTGGTCGCGTAACCGGCTTAGGTTCTCAGTGCGTAGAGATTGCTATGATGGTTACTCCAGATGGTCACAGCCGACTTGAGCTTTCACGATTTCTCAACCCACCTACTATATCAGATCACAGGATGGCTCCTGTCAACGCTCTTGGTTATCTACGCGTCATGTTCGCCGTTGAAGACATTGACGAGATGGTATCCAGACTCACTAAGTATGGTGCTCAGCTCGTTGGCGAAGTAGTTCAGTACGGGGACTCGTATCGACTCTGCTACATTCGTGGCATCGAAGGACTGCTAATCGGTTTAGCAGAACAACTCAATAACAAATAAGTAAGTGACATTTTATAAAAAAGCCTTTACTGAAGCAAAATATTTGAACAAAATTCTTAGAGCGTGATTGTTGGACAAGAAGTAAAGGAGTGATAGATGTTAGTCATTGACTAATATCTATCACTCCTTAATTTAAATCTCGATAATGTAAATTAAACAACTTTATTATTCGAACAAATGTCCCCACATAATAATACCATTCCCACCCGCTCCACTCCACCTTCACCCCTCAAACCCTTGCCACACTTGCCCTCACGCCCTTTTTTCACCCTTTCCCCATTTCCGTTAAAGAATAATAACATTCCCGCTTTTTTCACCCTTTTTCCTCATTTGTGTAACGATTTTTCACTGATTTTGACATAATAATAACGTGGAATAGATGTAAGGTTCAAGGAGAGAGTAGAGGTAAGATTTAAGGTTAGAAGGAGCGGGTTTCCCTACTTTCTTTCCCACTTTTGCTCATGCTTTTTCTTCTTCTTTTTTGTTGCGAATCCCTTTCGTTGCTTGCTTTCTCATGCTTTTCTTCATGCTTTTTCTCATGCGTTTCTCGCCCTTTTCCCCGCCTTTTTTCGGGCATAAAAAGACCGAAGGTCTGCCTGAATCGAATCAGGAAACTTTCGGTTTTAGGAACGTTCTTTTTATTTAAGGAACGGTTTTATTGTTTAAGAAGCGGTATTAATGTTTTGAGACATAGTAGCTGTAAGGTTTAAGGAAGATCATTCTTATTTCTCCAAACCTTATGTATTAATTCTTCTAACTGATCAATAATTTCAACTAATCAAGCATAGGAGGCTTTTCATTTACAAGACTCATGATTTCATTCACATTTAACTTGTTCTTTTCTTTCCTTCTTTAAATAACCTATTCCAACTACCAAGCAAAGAATAATTGCCATATTAATACCACCAAGATGCAAAAAACTTTTCATTAAAGCCGTTAGAAAATTTAACATATTATCTACTCCTATTCTTCAAAAGATAAATTGACAGGTTCCTCTAACAAATCAGAAGAAAAATCAATGTTAGTTGTTGGTGTTTGTTTATCAACTTCCTCAAATTTAAGTTCATCAATCCACACTTGTCCATTTCCCGATAGTAAAACACCAAAAGCAATGACCGCACTGTTTTCAGGCACATCTAAAACAATATGATAATGATTCCACTCATTATTTCCTACAATTGGGCGATCACTCATATTATCAAATTGCAATACATCCCCAAGTGAATCATCTACACGCATCCAAAATCCACAAGATCCATCAACATCTTTTGTTTTAATAAAACCAGAAAGTTTTATCCTTTTGCCAAGATACTTTTCTGCTTTGAATTGTTGCATCATTGTTGCAAATTCACCTTGTGATTGGACAGTAACAGCTTTTAAGAATCCAGATGCTCTTCCTTTATGAACATTTTCTCTATCAATTCCCATCTTATAATTAAACGGATGACTACCGCTTAAATTCCATCCTTTTAGTAATTGTTCATTTTTCAAATTGATTTCCTCCTTTTGTATGGTTAATTTACCCATGATTTTACGATATTGCCCTGGTGGTAATTGATAATACTTTTTAAACGAACGGGTATATGATTCTTGTGTTTCAAAGCGAAAATAGAAAGCAATATCTATGATCTTTTCATCTGAATAAAGTAGCATGTTAGCTGAATTGGCAATTCTTCTGTACCGAATATATTCAGATGCAGTCACGCCAACCTCCTTTTGGAAAATACGAAGAAAATGGTATTTTGAGAATCCTGCGAACTGAGCAACGCTTTCTAAAGATAACTCTTCATGTAAGTTCATCTCTATATACTCGATTGTTTTTTGAATGATGGGGCTATAGCTCATTTCATGAACCTCCTTACAAATAAGATAACAAAAACAGATAATTGTTTTTTGACATATATTGCTTTGTTATTCAAAGCTCTTGATAAAAACAACTATATGTTGAAGGCAAAAACCAAAAATTAGATTTTGTTTAGGACTATCTTTTTCAACCATAAAAAACCGAAAGTCTGCTGTAGCGATTCAGAAAACTTCGGTTTGAGAATGTTATTTTATTTAAGAGTCGATATTATTATATCGAGACATAACGAGGACAAGATTTATGTAAAAGCTAACCGTTTAAGAACAATCGGAAGCAATATGCATGTTTTCTGCCTGACAACGTAATTTATAAAAATATCTAACTAATTCATGTTCTCCTAAAATAGATACTTCCATATTACGTAATGTTCTCTTTCCTACTCTGCGGTCTAACAAACAGAGTATTTTAATTAGGATATCAGATGACTTTAGGGATTCTTCAATGGGTGAGTTAAAATATTCTTCTAATGCTGAAAAGAAGTCGTATTGAGCAAAGATACCTTCCTTTTTCAATTGTGTGTGGGCTTGATCTTGTATGAATCTATTTTTTGCTACATCATCATAATCAAAATCGTTCAGGTTCCTTCTTATATCTCTTTCTCTACGATACTCTTTCATTTCTGCTGTAATTGTACACATACTTAATTTTTCTACTTTATCAACAGTAATAACGGCTCTACCTAACCTATCATGTGCTTTTCGATAATTAATGACTTGAAAATCCACCCTTGAATGTAACGGCTCACAGATAAAATTTTTTAATTGTTTCTTTGCTTTACTCCATTTAGGCTGATATAACAATTAACCATCTCCTAACTTCTACAAACTCTTGTTTCTCCATATCTTCATCCAATAAAATGTCCTTTTACTTCGGAAGACCACCCATCTATACCAACTTTTTATCATATACCAAATTCATCAGCTATAAATATATTGGGCAAATTCAACTTCTGCCCCTATGGAATCGGTAAAGCGGATAAATCTACTATCTAAGTACATAACTGGTGTTTCATGATTTTCAATGTTAGTAACAATGACAAATCTATAAGCTAAATCATATTTCTTCTTTAATTGATTTAACTCCTCTTCTTTACCCTCCAATTGTCCCAGAACGAAATTTAACTGTTTATTTATATCAAAGGACTCTTCGTAACCTGTACCTAATTCCCATTCAGTACCGAGTCTGAATAGTGTTTCTGTTGTAATGACAATCTTATTTAATGCTCTTGTAGGTTTTATCCCTAATGTATTTGTAAAATCCTCAACTGAAAAATCATCTGCCCACACAAAAAAATAAACTTTTACATTCGTCTTTTCCATCTATACGCTCCCAAAAGGTTCATTCAATTGTTTGTAAAATTTCAATGGCTATTTCATCAAGTTCTTCTAACTTTTCTCCTGCTGTTGGACTTTCAATCAGCCTAATTAAATCACCTTTAAATGACTTCCTTAATTCATTTGGTAATCTTTTGACCAAAATTTCCAAGCACCAATGCTTCCAGACGTTATCATTCGTGGCTAAAACCACTTTAATTAGAAGAACGATTTCATTCGGAAACATAAGTAGTAGTTCCGCTACTTCCTCCGCTATCGGCCAGTTCATGTCCTGAATCCATTCCAGCAAACCAGGTAACAAAGGCAAAAGTTCTTTTCTATTCAATTTTTTTAATTGGTTCACTCGTTCAAAGTCATGCTTATTTCTTGGCAAGTATTCATCGGAAACACTCATTTTTGCACCTTCGATTTAAGATAAGTCTTTATTTCCTCTACGTCATCTAACTCTCTTTTTGGAAGGATGTATGCACTTACCGAGCTGTTATAAAGATAGATGTTATGTTTATCCTCGCTTAGAGTTTGAATACCGAACCAACTTACCTTTGTTTCACCATTAGAAGTCGCATCGATGATTCCTTCTTCTGATAAAATCATATGATGTTCACCTAATAAGCCATCATTCTTGCCCTCTTTTATCATTTTCTTCGTATTTCGGATAACATAAGAATAGAAATATTTTGGATAGAAAATAATCCACAGAATACTTACTACTAAAAAGGTAATGAATACCCCAAGAAAAGACATGCTCCCGACTTTGGAAAATACAAAGGATGCAATGATAAAGATGATAGGCGTTAAGAATCTTTGCATATTCAATGTTCTTTTGACCGCTTTTGAATTTTTTACGTGAAACATATTAAAGTTTAAATAATCTTCTTCTGTTAAGTTGTATCTTATCTCCATTGGAATGCTCCTTTTATATTCTTTACAAGGAAAATTACTATTGTTTGTGAAAATTCCTTTAACACTTACCTTTATAAATAAATGGCAACTGATATTAAAACAAGAATAAACACACTTTTGATTTTGCTTTTCTTCCACGTATCAAATGCCGAAAAGAATCCGCCCAAAGCAAAGAAAACGAGTCCAATCATCTCAATTATACTTACTGAGAATAAAAAACCTAAATGTGCCAGAAAAGCTCCTATTACGATAAAACCAATTGTAAAAATAAAACGAGCTGACTTAAAATCATTGAATGCTGATTTTCTATCATCCTTATTCATCTTTAAATAAGCCCTAACAACCATAAAAGTTGGTATTCCCCATATAATGATAAAAGGTACAAGTGAATCACTATTTACGCTCAATACTTACGTCTCCCATCCACTATCAGCTTAACATTCAACTAAGAATTATCTTAGAAAAATCGTTCCTGTTCCTTATAGAAACGCTCCTGTAATCTTTATCCAAAATTTCTATCTAAAAAAAGCAGTAGATAACTACCTGCACAAAGAAATAGTGCAATTCGAGTGATAACATAAATTGACAACTCAAATGCAGTTAGTTTTCTTTCTCTCTTAATTTTTTTTAAGTGTCTATAATAATAGAATGAGCATAGGAGTAGGACTATCGCTGATATTTGGAAAACACTTTCTAAAAGATTAACCAAAACATCATCTCCTTACATGAATAAAATATTTGTTCTTTCTAATTCTTCGGTTAGAAACATTGACCTATAAAGTACGTGTATTCTTCCCTTCAATTAATTGAAAATGAATATTGCTCGATGCTCCTCCGTCAATGTGTTTAGGAACATCTGATAAATCGAGTAATTCCTTCAAATGAATAGACTTTTTACGATTTGCCTCTATTGTAATACGATATGGGCCAGCTAAATTCATTAGTGACTCCATCCGTACCCCATCTTCCATATAAAAATAGGAATCCAGAAATTCCAATTCAAATGATACGTCTTTACCGCTCCGATTATGTAACACAAAATCACATTCCCCATTCAATAAGTCTTCGCCTACAGTATCAAAATTGCAATTGCCATTCCCATCGTATGAGATAGCTTTAATGCCACTTGCTAACGTTTCTTGGTACATTGCGATTAAAAGATTTGGCAAAATTGCATATATGATTACAGCTATTATAATTGTCCGAAAGCGATATTTCTTCATACCATAGAAAATTAAAATCATGGCGATTATAAACAAAATCGATCCAATAATACCAATGGGAATAAATCCATCTTGATTGCGAATTGGAAACGACATAAATGTGGAACGTGCTTCTAACATTACGTTATTAGGAAACGGAAAATATAAATACATACATATACCTAAAATCACAACTGAACTAATGAGTGCCACTTTACTTCTTATCTTCATATTCCTCCTCCCTATTAAACTATAAATTATCTAACGCTATCACTTCCCCATTTGATGCATTCACCCCATACTTGCAATCTAATTTCCCGCATAAAACGTATTGTTTTTGTTTAAATTCATACACATAGTAAGATTTTAACTCAAACAAGTTTTTCAGTTTTTCATATGCTTCTTCTTTTGTAATTGTTACTTTATCAGGTTCTTGAAAGTCGTCAAAAGTTTCCAACATCGGTTTACTATCCATATAATTTACAACTTGAAAACTTTTTGGATCTATGAAGACCTTTATTTTCCGCTGAAATACACGGACATCCTGAATATTCGCTTTCAATGTAGCGTGAATATACCCTTTATCACGATAACAGTGTTTTAATACCCAATTCCCTGATTCACTTGGATATTCCTGCCGTAAAAGATTTTTAACTGCTATCATACATTTCTCTTGTTCTATCTCTGTAATGGGGAATGAATCAGGAGATGGCTCACATGAAAATGCTTGTTCTGCTGTAAGATCTTCAATCCATTTGATTTCTTTCCGTTCAAACGGTTGATTCATTGGTTCATCCCAATAAATTGTTTGATCGATTTTCAAAAAATAATTTTCATCTGCAAAAACCTCATACGGAATCGTTGTTGCCCCATCATTTGTAACAAAAATCTCTTCCAATGCATATATAGGGTATAATTTTTTCTGTTCATAGGAAGGATATTCGATCAACTTCAATTGTTCCTTTCCCAAATCTTCTAATCGATCAAGAGAAAGAGCATATTTTTCTACCTTAATTAGCTCTTTTGAAGGAAATTGACCATGCATTGAAAACATAGTGAGCTTCCTTTCTTCGTTAAACTCGATGTCAATATATCCAGGTGGTGAAACGGCAATACCATCAAAACACGACATAAAGTAAAGTTCCCCTTCATCTTCTCGTATCAATTGGAATTGTTCCCCATATGTTAATGCTGTTTCGCTCTCAATCCATTTTATAACGGCTTCCTTATTAAGATTGCTAAATGTAATCCCATCTTCTGCATAAGGCTTACCTATTGTAAAAATACGTTCAAATTTAAGACTTTTCAAGTTGATTTCAAAACTTACTGTCCCCTCTGGATTTAGTCCATCATCCTCTTGTACAGCATCATTAGGGAACCACTCCATGGACAATGTATAAATTGTCTCATTGAAGATATCTACACTCCGATAAAACTGATGTTCATGTAAATAATAGTGACTTAGTCCGAACTTTTTCTGCGTAAACTCAACTAATTCTTGTATTCTTAAATCCATTCGCTATGACCTCACTTGCAACTTATTTTGAAACATTCAGATATCTGTATCAATAACTACAGCTTTACTATACTTTTGGGAAAATTAGAAAGTTCTTATACTAAATAGTTTAATTATATGGTCTAACAACGTCTCCTTGGATTGGTTCAGATTCGCCTTCAAATTGGATACGAACAGATTTACCAGTATAATAATCAGAAGAATCCATTACTTGAAAGTGCAAATGAGGCTCTGAGGAATTTCCAGAGTTTCCGCATAAACCGATGACTTGTCCCTTTTGTACCCTTTCTCCAACCCTTATAAGAATTGAATTTTTCTTTAAATGTGCAAGCATACTAAATTCATTATTTGGATGTTTAATCACAACACAATTTCCTTCTGGCTGACTTTCATCCATATCACCTGGCACATTGTCCTTCACACCTTCTACAACTTTTACAACCTCACCATCCGCAGGAGCAACTATTTCTTTATTAAAAGCATAATAGTTTTCATTTTTAGTAGGTGCATCACGATAAGATTGACCATCTTTCATAATGACCAAATCATATGCATATCTCTGGGACTCATAAACATAGTGATAATTAATAAATTGATTGGTTCCTCCCCAAAAAACAAACCATTCTTCTTTTATTGGCATGATATAAGTATTCTCAGTGTATCGGTTATCACTTTCTGGATAAGAAACAAATGGGGCAAGAAGCAGACTTTGAATGATGTAATCTCCATCAAATGCTACACTAATTGCCTTTTCCCTCTCATTGTCTAACCATAAAAATTGCTCAATATGTTTACTTAAACGGTTACTCATTTCTAAGTTATACTGCTTAACTTCAAGATTAAAAGACTCTCCTAACTCTATCAATTGCCCCAATGTGACCATTTGTTTAAATTCCTCAGAAGTTTGTTGATATATAGTGGAAAACTCCCCATTTAAAAAACTTTTTCCAAATTCGTCAGGAGTAATCCTTTTTTCTTTTCCCTCTTTCATAAATATCACCTCATATTTTATTGTCCTCACTCTATCTAAAACCGCTTTTCCTGTTTGCATAAGATTTCGCACTGGTAGATGGTATGAACTTTATATGATATCTACCGCCAATTTCTTGTTTTACCCCTTTTGTTAATGAAACTCCTATTTGATTAAATTCATCTTCCAGTTCCATTCCATTAGGGAGCAATATATCTTTGTTCCAATCAATCCATTCTCCATACTTTGTTGCCCAAGACAATAATTCCTCTGTTAATCTTTCTGAGATCGGAACTTCTTCTAAGTCGAGATTGCAACCGCACCTACTACACCAAATTGGATCGGCTCCAACATCCCCTTCTATTTTTAATTCATTTGTTTCTCCACTATCACAACAACAGTTCAAACAATTCACCTCTATTCATTTATAAATATGATGATTTAGGGAATTACCTAAGTTTTTTAACAAGCACATGTGGATGATAAATATTTACTCCTTCTTCGTCAAAAACGACTCCTTGATCCATGTTTTTCCCTGTATAGGGAAGTTTTAATTTATGAAATTGATCCTCTTCATCTTCTTCCACTAAAAGAACATAGGCTTCATAACCTTCTCCATCTGTCGGGGATACATTTGCTATTGCTTGCTTTGATTTCAGGGCCTGATCTATGGCGTTTCTAAGCTCTAATAACCCTTCTTTATTACCAACTATATATGCTTCCGAATGCCAAGAATCTTGTGCATACAAATGTAATATATTCGTACCTTTTAGTTCCCAACTCATAATCATTTACCTCCATTTTTTCCTATTGTTCCGTAAGTATTAATTCCCTGAGTTGATTCGTAGCCTTTGACGATGTTAGATACGTTTCCCCTTCTCCTACCATGTACATAAGGGTACTTTTTTCATCTTCCTCTCCCAACCATAAGTGAATGGCATGCGTAGGTAATCCGCCCTCATATTCAACCATTACATTATAATCAGGGTTTGTTTCATTGATATTTGATTGTTGTTTAACGGCGGTTCTTATCGCTTTTTCAAACACTTTAATTGCTTGTTCGTCTTTGAATGAAAAAATAATGTCTTGATTCATGTCACCAATTCCACCTGATTTAGATACGTTGACTTCTCTAACCTTTTCATCTAAAAGCACCATCGTATTTTCTTGGCTATTTTGACAACCAACAATTAAGGATAAACCTACAAGCAATAGCAAAGAATATAAAATTCTCATTGTTATCTCTCCTAAAAATCTGTTTCACTACTTATCTACGAATCACCGATTATATCGGTCTCACTTTATTTTGGCAGTTAGCAAAAAAAGCGTCTCCACTCATAGTAGAAACGCTATCTTGCATAATACAGATTAAATTTACTTATGTGATCTTTTGGATAATTCCATTTGTGATTTTTTGCAATATATGGTTCAAAGTGAATACAGCAAGCCACAATACTATCATTACTACCGCAAAGCGAATAATTAATATCAGGAATCCATTTTGAAAAGGTTCCGTCAAAAATGAACCACCGTAATGGATACAAATACCTGCAACAATTGTAGTCATGATATAGGAGATTAAAACGCCTATTTTCTGCATTTTGTTAAATTTTTCGAGGGCTTCACTGTGTTTGGATAGAAAATAGATGGCTACTGCAACAAAAGCAATTATTGAAAATATGTCGTTCATTGGAATCCCCTCCTGTCTGTTTCAGTTTATCAAGCATTGGTAATATCTTCAATTCCTTTATCAACTTCTTCCTCATATGTAGCTAATCTTGCTTCTATGAACTCATTATGATTCTCTTCATTTTTTATTCCCGCTTTTCTTAACACCTTCCACAGCACTAATTCGTCACCATTCCTCCTCATTTGTTCAATTGTGTAAGCAATCCTTCTTTGCTGAAAAAGTTCAATTGTTTCGACCTTTCCATTTAAAAATCCTTTTGTTTTTGGTAATTTATCTAATTTCTTTTCTAATAATGCACGTTTCCCTATCAAATACCCAACTTTACTAATCGTAATTCGAACGGGTTTATTTTCTGGATTCAGAAGATCCCCAACAACTTTAGTTACTTGTTCCAACACCTCTTCATCCCGTTTTTTCCAGTCAATTCTTGTAGTTGATGTTCTTTTAAGGGGATTGGGACTATTTGCTTTCAACCATTCCTTGTCATTTCTGTAAAGCCTCATATAAAGAGCTTTTTCAACTTTCCTTAGTTGTTTAATAGTTTTTTGTGGATGCTTCCTTTGCAATGATAACCAAATTTGGCGATCTTCCTTTAGAGGATTAATTTTTTGTTCAATGTTCAACTTACCGTTTTTATCAACATTTAGGAATCGCTTTATTGTATTTGGATCTGCCCCCAGTTTTCGAGATAGCTCTCTCAATCCAAAACCCCTCTGCGAAAACTCTTGTAACTTTGATTCCCATAATGATCCATAAGATTTAACTCTTGTTCTTCGGAATTTATCATCTTCATTTTGATCAGGCCCTCTCCTCGTATAAATAAATCCACACTTCGGGCATTCGAATGTTTCCGATGGGCTTTTTTGTTTTCTCGCATAGAGTAATAGATACGTTTTCAATTATTGAAACATTAAAGTAATCACAAACAATATTCTGACATATATAGTTTGGTTGACCAAATGGCTTATTCAATTCATTGTTAAAAACTTCTTCTACTGTAATGTGTAAAGCTGACATTACTAAAAGATGTCTTAAAGGATGAAATGATTTGCGGTTCTTTTGAACGATAAGCGAAAGCCAATCCTGTTCTCCTTTTATTGGAGAACGAAACAGTTGCAGTGTTTCTTCACTATAAATAGTCAGAAAATAATCTCTCCATGCTTTTTGTTTAACACGACCAGTGTAATAAGCCAAATTCAATTCCGCTAACTTATTACTATATTTTTGATCAAACCAATTTAACGGATGATGTTGAAATGGCTGATTCATAAGTTGTAATATACCTTCCTTCAACTTTTTACAATGCTCTATGTATTCCGATATTGTTTTCTCGGCAACTCCATCAAGAACATTCTTTTTTGCAGAACAATTCTCTACTGTAGGAACCGCAAATCGATGTTTATTCGATCCCACCACTTTAATGCTACTGTCATAAAGAGGAGTAAAGTGCTTTAAACAACAGTTTACGCCACTTAACTGATGGCTCCGATGCCAATACAATTCGCCATAAGTCTCCATATCTTCTTTATTACATTCGTTGCAATAACGGAGAAATTCGTTTTGTGGTACTCCACTTGCATTCAAACCTGATTGAACGTAAATTCCTTTACCATCATCGCTACACATAGCTTGATATATACTATCTGCCTGATCATATAGAAATGCTGTATGAAATAAATATAAAGTATGCTGATGAATTAGCTGTTCCTCATTCATTTTTGAATATGGAGGTAGATTTTTAATCAGTGAATCAATACCCGAAGGCAAAGAAATCGAAGCGGTTAGACTTCGATTAGAAAAAAGATCATCCAGAGTGCCTTTATAACTGATATTCCCACTTCTTACAAAGTATCTTGAACATAATGAAAATAAAAGTTCATCTGGATATGGAGTTGGGAAGAAAAGCATTATGTTAAACAACCTCCTTAATTTCCTTGATAAATCCAGATGCTTTTAAAGAAGCATAAGCAGTCAGTTCCTTCTCCTTACCTTCTTTTACTATTGTTCTTAGGTCATTTGCTGAATTTTCCTTTGTTACTTTAGTACCTTCATTCTCTACAATTATTTGTACCGAATACTGATATGCACTTTTCACTAACTCTTGTATCTCTGTAAAAGTTTGCGTTTTGTAAACTTCATTAATTGCTTTTTTGGCATTTTCCTTTGACAGTCCAAGCAAGTTAAGCCGAAACAATGCTTCCTCTTTAAGTTTTGTACTATCAATTGACTTTTGTTTATTTTTCATCGCTTTGATAAAGTCATTTTTCTCTAAGTCAATCCGTTCTCTCTCAACCGCTTCTTGAAAAGGAAAGTAAATATCTTCGTACCGAGCAATTTTACTCATATCACCTGACTTTAGAGCTTGTAACATAGGTTGAACGAGTTTTAAGTGATCCCTTGCTACCTGTCTAATAAGGGGAACAGTAAGAGTTTCACTACCTGTGGAGATAGCTCTTATTTGTGATAAAGAGAAGAGTTTTAAGCAGATATCGATAATTCCCTGGCTCTCTTCATATAGCACATTGGCAATTTCATCAGTTAATTCCACAGGGTTTCTAACCCATTGATATTCCCACATGGACTCCAAAAACAATCTCCAATAAGCATCGTTTTCCATTCTATCCATAATTAAATCACCTTGGCCGCTTCCTCTACGTGCCTGTCGAAACTCTCTTTGTAGAACATTCATAGCAGACGGTGTTCCAATTAAAATCAATGGTATCCCTATTATGTTGCTAAGGGTTGTAAAGAAGTTGAGCATCAGCTTAGAACCCGTACCTT